>JAITQL010000257.1 GCA_031288935.1 Tannerella sp. | reverse complement strand
ACGCTAGCGAACACGTTCGCAAATAGAAAAAAAGGTTTTTGTCGTTTGCGAACTCGTTCGCAAATATAAAAAAAGGTTTTTGGCGTTTGCGAACTCGTTCGCAAGTAATAAAAAAGGTTTTTGGCGTTTGCGAACGCGTTCGCAAGTAAGAAAAAAGGTTTTTGGCGTTTGCGAACGCGTTCGCAAATAGAAAAAAATGTTTTTGGCGTTTGCGAACGCGTTCGCAAGGAGGAAAAAACGTTTCTGGCGTTTGCGAACGTGTTCGCAAGCATAAAAAAACGGTTTTAACGTTTCACTCGGGCAGAAAAAACCGGACAGGGAAACAGTAGAAGTGTGTCCGGTAAGGATTATGCCCACTCGCTCAGTTCGAGCCAGCGGTTTGTTTTCAGGTCAATGTCGGCAATGATGTCGGCAATGCGGTGAGCCTGCCGGGTCAGTTCGTCGTGAGGCAGTGCGCCGCTGCTCAGAAGGGTTTCCAGCTGTTTTTTTTCATTTTCCAGGGCGAGCAGTTGCGGTTCCAGCGCCTCGAACTCGCGCCGTTCCTGAAAAGTCAGCTTTCTTTTCTGCTCCCTTTCGGTGCGCACGGGCGCTTTCCTTTGCACGGGCGCCGTTTCCTTCTGCACCTTCTGCTGCTCCTCCTGCCAGGCTCTGTATCGGGTATAGTTGCCCGGAAAGTCCCGAATCTCCGCGTTGCCCTGAAAGACGAGCAGGTGATCCACCATTTTATCCATGAAATACCGGTCGTGGGAAACGACAATCAGGCATCCCTTGAAGTCCTGAAGATATTCTTCAAGTACGTTCAGCGTTACAATGTCCAGATCGTTCGTCGGCTCGTCGAGTATCAGGAAATTGGGGTTCCGCATCAGTACGGTGCAAAGGTACAGGCGCCGGCGCTCGCCCCCGCTCAGCCGGCTGACCTGCTGATGCTGTTTGTCGGGCGTAAAAAGAAAATGGCACAGAAACTGCGACACGCTCAGCGTCTTGCCGTCGCCCGGCGTAATGTATTCGGCTATGTCCTGTACCGTCTCGATGACGGTGCGGTCTTCGTCCGGCAGGATCCCCTCCTGGCTGTAATAGCCGAACCGTACCGTCTCGCCGACATTGAAGCGCCCGCTGTCGACGGCCACTTCTCCGGTCAGCATCTTGATGAACGTCGATTTTCCGGTTCCGTTGTTGCCGATGATGCCCAGCTTTTCGTAACGCGCAAACGTGTAGTTGAAATCCTGCAGGATGAGCGTGTCTCCGTAGCGCTTGCACACGTGAACGGCCTCGAAAATAAGGGTTCCGATGTAAGCCGCCTTCACATGCAGGCGCACCGTTCCGTTGTCCGTCCTTTGCCGCGCCTTTTCCTCCAGCCCGTAAAAGGCTTCGACCCTGTATTTCGCCTTGGTTCCGCGCGCCTGCGGCTGGCGGCGCATCCACTCCAGTTCTTTCCGCAGCAGGTTGTTTGCCCGTTCAATCTCGACGCTGCGCGCGTTCACGCGCTCGCTCCGCTTCTCCAGATAGTAGCTGTAATTCCCCCGGTAGGCATGGAGGGACTGGCCGTCGATCTCGACGATTTCGCCGCACACGCGATCCAGGAAGTAGCGGTCGTGCGTCACCATCAGCAGGCTGATGGTGGAGCGTGCCAGATAGCCTTCCAGCCACTCGATCATTTCGAGGTCGAGGTGATTGGTCGGTTCATCCAGCAAAATCAGTTCGGGGTCGGTGATCAGCACGTTGGCAAGCGCCACGCGCTTCAGTTGTCCGCCGGACAGCTGTCCGATGCGCTGCCCGTCGGGTTCTATTTTCAGCTGGGTGAGAATCTGTTTGGCTTTCCGTTCGCAGTCCCATGCTTTTTCGTCATCCGGGGCTGCCGGCTCATTCGGGGCGTTTTCCGTCGCCGTAGCCGTTGCGTGGTGCACGTTCGTGCCGGAGACATGGAAACAGGCTTCCAGCGCCGTCAGTTCTTCGGGGAAACGGGGCGACTGTTCCAGGTAGCCGACGCGCAGGCCGCTGCGAAAGACTACTGCGCCGGCGTCGCAGCCTTCCCTGCCGGCAAGAATGTTGAGGAGCGTTGTTTTTCCGGCGCCGTTTTGGGCGATCAGGCCGATCTTCTGCCCCTGCGCCACGCCGAAGGTGATGCCGTTGAACAGGACGCGGTCGCCGAAGCGCTTGGTCAGGCCGTCTACCTGTAAAAAACTGACCATCGGCCGGATTAGTTGTGTTCCTTGAGGATGACGTCGTGCGCACCGCCTTCGACGATGCTGGTAGACGATACGAGCGTGATCTTGGCGTGCCGCTGGAGTTCGCGGATACTGACGGCGCCGCAACTGCACATCGTAGCCCTGATCTTCCCCAGCGTAACGGCCAGATTGTCCTTCATCTTGCCTGCATAGGGCACGTAACTGTCCACGCCTTCCTCGAACTTGAGCGCTTCCGTCTCGCCCAGGTCGTATCGCTGCCAGTTCTGCGCGCGGTTCGACCCTTCCCCCCAGTATTCCTTTACGTAGTTGTTTCCCACGCGCAGGGTTTGGGTGGGCGATTCGTCGAAGCGGGCGAAGTAGCGTCCCATCATCAGGAAATCCGCTCCCATGGCCAGTGCAAGCACCATGTGATAGTCGTGCACCAGTCCGCCGTCGCTGCAAATGGGGATGTAAACGCCGGTCTGCCGGTAATGCGCGTCGCGTGCACGCACGACATCAATCAGCGCCGTTGCCTGGCCGCGGCCAATGCCCTTCTGTTCGCGCGTGATGCAAATGGAGCCGCCGCCAATACCCACTTTGATGAAGTCCGCGCCTGCCGCAACCAGATACTCGAAGCCGTCACGGTCTACCACGTTGCCGGCGCCCACGCGCACGCCCTCTCCGTACGTCTCCTTGATCCAGCGCAGCGTTTCCTGCTGCCATTCGGAGTAGCCGTCGGACGAGTCGATGCACAACACGTCCGCGCCCGCCTCCAGCAACGCCGGCACCCGTTCGCGATAGTCGCGTGTATTGATGCCCGCGCCGACGAGGAGCTGTTTCGTCTCGTCGGACAGCTCGTCGGGATTGTCGCGGTGGCTGTCATAATCCTTTCGGAAGACAAAATAAACCAGGTGGCGGTTCCGGTCAATCACCGGCAGCGAATTAAGCTTGTTTTCCCACAGGATCTGATTGGCTTCGGTCAGCGAAATGCCCGACTGCCCGACAATCAGCTTGGAGAAGGGTGTCATAAAGTCTTTCACCTTCATGTTCGTCGGATCTTTTTCCTCCCGGTAGTCTCGGCTGGTGACCAGCCCCAGTAACTGTCCGTTGCACGTCCCGTCGTGCGTGACGCCAATCGTGGAATGTCCCGTCTTTTTCACGGTACGCAGGACATCCGCCAGCGTATCGTCGGGCGTCAGATTGGAATCGCTGACCACAAAGCCGGCCTTGAACTTTTTCACCTTGTGCACCATGTTCGCCTGTTCGTCCACCGCCTGCGAGCCGAATATGAACGAGAGTCCGCCGTTACGCGCCAGCTCGATGGCCAGTTCGGGGCCGGACACGGACTGCATGATAGCGGAAACAAACGGGATATTCAATTCGACAGCCGGTTTTTCACTGTCCGCAAATTTCACTAACGGCGTTTGTAAATTCACATTGGAAGGGATACATTTTTTAGTTGTCAGACCGGGAATCAACAGATATTCCCCGAACGTTCTGGATACATCGTCTAAATAAACTGCCATACATCAATTGTTTTTACGGAATAACATGCTGCAAAGGTAGGAATTTCCTTCGGAATAGGAAGTTGATTCGGCGGAATATTTTCCCGGAGGCGGCGGGGCGCGTTAAGCGAGAGGGCATGTGCCCCCGACAAACGCTCTCCCTTTCTTTCGGAGAAGAATCGGGGGAAAACGGTTCTTTGCGTGTCCTTTGCGGATGGACTGTTTCACGCGGATGAAATGGATTTAAACGCAGATTCCGCAGATTTCAGTGACCTTTCATCTGCGGAATCCGCACCAATCCGCGAGCAACAGCTCTTTTTTGAATCTTGAATCTTGAATCTTGAATCCTTTTATTCGCGGGTTACGGTCACGTTGCGAAATTCGATCTGTTTTCCTTCGCTTTGCAGGCCGATGTAGCCCTCCTTTACGGGATTCGTGGCCACGTTTTGAAGCTGATCGTTGATATGAACCGTGATCTGTCCGTCCTTGACGAGTATTTTCGCCCTGTTCCACTCCCCGGCCGGCTTTTCGTTCGAAGCGTTCCGCTTGCGGATGACCGGAAATTTGGGACGCTCTTCCCCGTCCGGCTGTTTGTATTCCAGCAGGTTCGACCCGCCCAGCAAGACGAAGTCGCCGGCATCGCCGGCATGAAGCTGACATTCGATGCCGTTCGGAAACGGATTCGAAGGATCGGCTATCAGCAGGAATATCCCGCTGTTCGTTGCCTCGCCCACCCAGCGCCATTCCAGTTCGAGCGTGCAGTCGCCGTACTTCTTCTTGGTATACATGTATCCAAACGGCTCTCCCTGAATCAGGATCGCCCCGTCGCGCACCGAATAGACCTCCGACGCCGGCACGCTGTTTCCGTCCACAACGAAATTCCAGTTTGAAAGATCTTTTCCATTAAACAACAACTCCTTTTTTTGCGTCCCGGCGCAGCCCGCGGAGCAGCAGGCCAAAACAATGACAGTTAAAAACAAATACTTCTTCATGATGATACTATATTAAAAATTTAATTCAAATTCCGGTAGCGGATGCGTTTCGGCTCCGCGTAGCCGGATTGTTTGCGTTTGTAATCCTCGTATTCGGAATAGGAACCCTCGTAGAAAACGACCTCGGAATCGCCCTCGAACGAGAGGATGTGCGTGCAGATGCGGTCGAGAAACCAGCGGTCGTGCGAGATGACGGCGGCGCATCCGGCAAACCGCTCCAGACCCTCTTCCAGCGCGCGGAGCGTATTGATGTCGATGTCGTTCGTCGGTTCGTCCAGCAGCAGCACGTTCGCCTCCGCCTTCAGCGTGATGGCCAGATGCAGGCGGTTGCGTTCGCCGCCCGAAAGGGCGCTGCACGGCTTTTCCTGGTCGCCGCCCGTAAAGTTGAACTTTGACAGGTAGGCGCGGGCATTGATCTCCTTCCCGCCGACGCGGATAAATTCGTTCCCGCCGGAAACGACCTGGTAGACCGTTTTCTCCGGGTCGATGTCGTGATGCGTCTGGTCGGCATAGCCGATCTTCACCGTTTCGCCTACCTCGAAGACGCCGCCGTCAACCTCCTCAAGCCCCATGATCAGCTTGAACAGCGTTGTTTTTCCGGCGCCGTTGGGGCCGATGATCCCCACAATGCCGTTGGGCGGCAGCATGAAGTTGAGATGGTCGAACAGCAGTTTCTTTCCGAACGCCTTGGCCACTTCCCGTGCTTCGATCACCTTGTTTCCCAGCCTTGGCCCGTTCGGGATAAAGATTTCCAGCCGAGCCTCGCGTTCCTTCTGGTCTTCGTTCATCAGCGATTCGTAGGAATTGAGACGCGCCTTGCCCTTTGCCTGCCGCGCCTTGGGCGCCATGCGGATCCATTCCAGTTCGCGTTCCAGCGTCTTGCGCCGTTTGCCGGCCTGCTTGTCCTCCTGCGCCAGGCGTTGCGATTTCTGTTCCAGCCACGAGGAATAGTTTCCTTTCCAGGGGATGCCTTCGCCGCGGTCGAGTTCCAGAATCCATCCGGCTACGTGATCAAGGAAATAGCGGTCGTGCGTGATGCAGATGACGGTGCCGGCGTACTGTTGCAGATGCTGTTCGAGCCAGTCGATAGACTCGGCGTCGAGGTGGTTGGTCGGCTCGTCCAGCAGCAGCACGTCGGGCTGTTGCAGCAGCAGCCGGCACAGCGCCACGCGCCGGCGCTCTCCGCCCGACAGCGTGTCCACCGTCTGGTCTTCCGGCGGGCACCGCAAGGCATCCATCGCCCGTTCCAGCCGGCTGTCCAGATTCCAGGCGTCCGCCGCGTCGATCCTGTCCTGCAACGCTGCCTGCCGGTTGATCAGCGCGTCCATTTTGCCGGCATCCTCCAGCACGTCGGGATCGCCGAAGCGTTCGTTCACCTCCTCGAACTCCTTCAGCAGGTCGACCGTTTCCTGCACGCCCTCCTGCACGATTTCCTTCACCGTCCGTCCCGCCGCCAGCTGCGGATCCTGTTCCAGGTAGCCCACCGTGTAACCCGGCGAAAAAACGACTTCGCCCTGAAATTCTTTGTCCAGTCCTGCAATAATCTTCAGCAGCGTAGACTTGCCGGAGCCGTTCAGTCCGATGATACCGATCTTTGCTCCGTAGAAAAAGGAGAGATAGATGTTTTTCAACACCTGCTTCTGTGGCGGGTAAATCTTGCTCACGCCCACCATCGAGAAAATGATTTTTTTATCGTCTGCCATATATAATAAAATGAGGGTGGCAAAGGTAGAAAAAGTTTGCAAAAGAAAAAAGGCCACAAATGTAATAGTTTGCAATGCTGGAAAAGGAAAGTACATACACTTTCTACTTTTTTGCCGCAATAAAAAATATCGCTATCTTTGGCGCTGTTTGGAAAACGAACATGGAAATAAAGTTTGACAAAGAGTATTTGCGTGAATTGTACGAAGTTGGTAAGACAACGGACAAAAAGTACCGTTTTCAGCCGCAAACGGTTGCAAAATACCAAAAAACGGTCGGTATCCTGAAATCAGTTTCACGTGTGGAAGACCTTTTCCTGTACAACGGTTTGCGTTACGAAGCGTTGCATGGCAACAAGGAGGGGTTGGAATCCGTCCGCGTAAACGACCAATACCGGATTGAGTTCAAAACAACCAAAGTAGTTTCCGAAACAGTTGTAACGATATGCAGTATTTTGGAATTGTCAAATCATTATAAATAAAATAGCTATGGATAAATATGTTTGCGCCCGCCCTGTTCATCCGGGCGAAGTCCTGAAAGACGAAATCGAATATCGCGGTATATCACAAGGTAAACTTGCCGCGCAAATGGGTATGTCGTATAAAATGCTGAATCATATATTGAACGAACGCCGCCCGATTACAACCCAAACGGCAATGCTGTTTGAAGCAGCTTTGGGTGTTCCGGCCGATTCGTTAATTCGTTTGCAAACCGATTACAATATACAGGTAGCAAGCCGTGATGAATCCTTTGCCGAACGTCTTGCAAACGTCCGCAAAGTGGCGGCAATGCTTTGATACTGACTTTAAATTCAACCATAGATGCTGAATTATGGTATGGACAGGCAATACGGATAACAGAATTTTTCATAGCGTCTCAAGAAAAGTTTTAGCCCAAAGTCCAAAGGACTCTTGCGAATGAAGAGTTATTCTTTGTTCTTTCATAAGCAGGGTTGACAGATATAATAGTTTCACTGGTCGCAGATATAATACAAACTGAAAAATGGTTTTTTGATCCGGCGAGAAATCCCGTCACTTCAAAAAACCATTTCATAATTATCAGTACTTCACCCTTAATTTTGCATCCGGCTAATTATATCCGGTCTTGCAGGATACGCTTGGCTACGGCGCCGTTCACCTCGCCGTTTTCGCCGAAAGCGACGCCCCGTTCATT
>JAITQL010000150.1 GCA_031288935.1 Tannerella sp. | reverse complement strand
GCGTCATCCGTCAGGACATCACGCTGAGCATCGACCTGCCGACGGCCAACACGGACATCGCCGCCGACCGCGTATGGTCTGCCGGACATACATTGTATATACATGCCACGCACGACGGCGAAGCGCGTATCTACGGCGTGACGGGTCAGCTAATAAAAGCCCTCCCGTACACGGCGGGCGAGACGGTGCAGACCACACTGCCACAAGGGGTGTATATCGTTGTAGCGAACGGAAAGACGCACAAAACAGTGATTAGTGAACAGTGAACAGTCTGAACCTTGATTTGCCCGATTAAAGGATTTGCTTGATGATTACCATCCTGACAATCCTTTAATCGGGCAAATCAAGGTTCAGACAATTGATGAAGAGAAAGCTGCCCCCCGTCCATTCGGATTTGCAATCCGAATGGACGGAATATATGGAGGTTGTTTTGTTATTTATCCTGTGCGCGGGATGGTTTTGTGCATGGCGCCTGTCCCCAACGGAACAGGTCATCCGTTTCATATCACTCAAAGTTTATCCGGTTATATTCTTTTGCCAGACAAGGAACCATCCTCCCAGCGCCAGCGTGACTGCTGCCGAAAGACAGAGGCTTGTCCAATAATCCATCCGGAAGCCTTCGGGCGCCGTCAGGATGTAGGCGCTCACCACCATCGTCATGAACAGGGCAGGCAGGAAAGTGAGCCAGTAGCATTTTTCACGGCTGGCCAGATAGACGGTGATCATCCAGAGCGTAGCCGTTGCCAGCGTTTGATTCGCCCAGGCAAAATAGCGCCAGATGATGTCGAAATTGACCTGAAGCAAAATAAATCCGGCCAGGAAAAGCGGCAGCGAAATCCAGACGCGGTTCAGGAGTTTCTTCTGTCCGAAATGCAGGAAGTCGGCCACGATCAGACGCGCCGAACGGAAGGCGGTATCTCCCGACGTAATGGGCGCGGCAATCACTCCGATGATGGCCAGCAGACCGCCGATCCGTCCCAGCCACGAGTCGGTGATCTTCTGCACGACCACGGCGGCATTGTTCCCGTTCGCCTCCAGAAAAGCGTGCAGACCGCCTGTCGATCCGAAAAAGCTCATCGCCGCCGCCGCCCATATCAGGGCTACGACGGCTTCCGTAATCATGGCGCCGTAGAACACCCGCCGTCCCTGCTTTTCATTTTTCATACACCGTGCCATGAGCGGCGACTGCGTGGCATGAAAACCGGAAATGGCGCCGCACGCAATCGAAATGAACAGCATCGGAAACAGAGGATAGCTGTCGGCATCGGGGTGCATGTTGTACAGTTGATCCCACGTCGCTTCCGGAACCGGCGCATGATGCCCGATCATGGCCACGCCGACGCCAGCCGCCATAAAGAGCAGGGCGGCGCCGAAAAGGGGATAGATTTTCCCGATCAGCTTGTCCACCGGCAAGAGCGTCGCCAGCACATAATAGACGAAAATAACGGCCACCCACCACGTATAATCCATCCACGCCGGCGTCTGGTTGGCCAGCAGCCTGGCCGGCCCGGCAATGAACACCGCCCCCACCAGCACCATCAGCACCACCGTGAAACCGCGCATGAACTGCCGGAACGCGCCGCCCATGTATTTCCCGCCAAGCTCGGGCAGGCTCATGCCGTTATTGCGCAACGACATCATGCCCGAAAAATAATCGTGCACCGCTCCGCCGAAGATGCTGCCGAACACAATCCACAAAAACGCCGCCGGGCCATACATGGCACCCATCACCGCGCCAAAAATAGGCCCCAGTCCCGCAATATTGAGAAACTGTATCAGGAACACCCTCCACCAGCTCATCGGCACATAATCCACTCCGTCGGCAAGCGTATAGGCCGGCGTCGGCCTGTCCTTCTCCACGCCGAAAATCCGTTCAACAAGTAAACCGTAAAGCAAATAGCCGCCAATCAGCAATCCAATAGCAATAAAAAATGTAATCATCGGTCGTTATAATTTGCAGGCAAAGGTAGAAAATAATTCAGTGATTGTCATTTGCAACGCACATTTCTCCGCCAAATGAATCGAGTGTTATGAACAGTGGACAGTGTTTCGCATGGATGAAAGGAATTTCAGCGCAAATGCCGCAGATTTTAACGACCTTTCATCTGAGGATTCTGGACTCTTTGTCATTATTTCCCGTACTGTTTTACTATCGGTTGTTTATCTCCCCGTCTACATCTTTTTGTCAAAAAAATAAATCCGGCTGAAGAAAACTTTACTACCTTTACCGCCAATTTTAAATTTTCACGTGTGATGAAGACAACCGGATATGAAACAAAGACGCACGCTGTGCCGACAAAGCGTTATTGTCAGACGCTGGATCTGAAGAACGATCCGAAGCTGATCGAGGAATATGTGAAACGCCACGGCGAGCAGGCATCGTGGCCGGAAATACGGGCGGGCATCCGCAGCGTGGGGATTCTGGAAATGGAACTTTATTTGCTGGACAACCGCTTGTTCATGATTGTCGAAACGCCGCTGGATTTCGACTGGGACGAGGCGTTTGCCCGCCTGGCGGCGCTGCCCCGCCAACAGGAATGGGAAGATTACATGTCCGTTTTTCAGGACGTGCAGCCCAATGCCACTTCAGCCGAAAAATGGAAACAGATGCAGCGGATATTCCGGCTATATGAGTAATTTGTAATTTTGCATCCCAAACCGGCAGTACATACATGATAGAACGGATATACATACTTGAAAGCGTAGACTTGGTCGCATTTTACGGCGTAAACAATGCGCACATGCAATTGATCAAGACGCTCTTTCCCAAACTGCGCATCGTAGCGCGCGGCAATGTGATGAAAATCATCGGCGACGAAGAGGAATCGGATCTTTTCATTAAAAAAATCAGTGAAATAGAAGCGTATTGCGAGGAGTATAACGCGCTGACCGAAGAGGTGATTCTGGACATCGTCAAGGGACGGAACGTGCCCGTGAGCAGGCAGGATCACCTGATCATTTACGGCGTGAACGGACGCGCCATCACAGCCCGCACGGAGAATCAGCAACGGCTGGTGAAGAGTTTTGAAGAAAACGACTTGCTCTTCGCCGTCGGCCCGGCCGGTTCCGGAAAAACGTTTGTGGCCATCGCTCTGGCCGTAAAGGCGCTGAAGAATAAACAGGTTCGGAAGATCATCCTCAGTCGTCCGGCCGTCGAAGCCGGCGAGAAACTGGGTTTCCTGCCCGGCGAGATGAAGGACAAGTTAGACCCTTACCTGCAACCGCTCTACGATGCCCTGCAGGAAATGATTCCGGCGGTAAAACTGAAGGAATACATGGAGAATAACGTCATCCAGATCGCGCCGCTGGCCTACATGCGCGGCCGCACGCTGAACGATGCCGTCATTATCCTGGATGAAGCGCAAAACACGACGAGCCAGCAGATCAAAATGTTCCTGACACGCATGGGGCTTTGCGCCAAGATGATTGTCACGGGCGATGTCACGCAGATTGATCTGCCGCCGTCCGCCACCTCCGGGCTGGTGCACGCCATGCAGGTCTTGAAGAACGTGCAGGGCATCGGGAAAATAGAGTTTACGAAAAATGACATTGTCCGCCATAAATTAGTGCAGCGCATTGTGGAAGCGTATGAAAACATGAAACAGGAACAGAAAATCACAGAGGAGAATAAATCAAAAACGATAAGAAATGAAGAAAGTATTGGTAAAAACGGAATATGATTTTCCGGGACAGGAGCGCGTGTATCACGGAAAAGTACGCGATGTGTATACGCTCCGCAACGGCGTGCTGGTCATGGTGGCAACCGACCGCATTTCGGCGTTCGACGCCGTATTGCCCGAAGGAATCCCCTACAAGGGACAAATGTTGAATCAGTTGGCGGCCAAATTTCTGGATGCAACGGCAGACATCTGCCCGAACTGGAAGCTGGCGACGCCCGACCCGATGGTGACCGTCGGCCTGCAATGCGAAGGCTTTCCGGTCGAGATGATCGTACGCGGTTACCTTTGCGGCAGCGCCTGGCGGGCTTACAGAAACGGCGCGCGCGCGATTTGCGGCGTGAAACTGCCGGACGGGATGAAGGAAAACCAGTCCTTCCCCGCCCCCGTCATCACCCCGACTACGAAAGCCGCACTGGGAGCGCATGACGAAGATATTTCCAAAGAAGACATCCTGAAAAAAGGCCTGGTATCGGAAGCGGATTATGCCGTGATCGAGCAGTATACACTGGACTTATTCAGGCGGGGCACGGAAATAGCCGCCCGGCGCGGGCTGATTCTGGTAGACACGAAGTATGAATTTGGCAGGCGAGACGGGAACATCTACCTGATCGACGAGATTCACACGCCCGACTCGTCGCGTTATTTCTACCGCGAGGGCTACGGGGAACGCTTGGCCAATGGCGAACCGCAGAAACAGCTCTCCAAGGAGTTTGTCCGCGAATGGCTGATGGAAAACGGCTTTCAGGGCAAAGCCGGTCAGACGGCGCCGGAAATGGCGCCCGCCGTTGTGGAAAGCATCAGCAACCGGTACATCGAATTGTATGAACAAATCACCGGCGAAGCGTTTGTGAAGGCCGCCGATACGGACGATCTGCTTGCGCGCATCGAAAGAAACGTAATCCATTACATTGACTGAAGGGATGGCAGGTTTGGAACAGGTGCTGCCATACGGCGGAACGGAGCGGAAAGACATACAGGTACGGCGTATGTTTGACGTGATCGCCGGACGCTACGACCGGTTGAATCACGTGCTTTCGCTGGGTATCGACCGGTGGTGGCGCAGGCAGGCGGTGGACTTTCTCCGTCCGTATCATCCGGCAAGGATACTGGACATTGCGTCGGGAACGGGCGATCTGGCCATGCTCCTGTGCCGGCGGCTGAAGCCGGACAGGGTCGTGGGGGCGGACATCTCGCGCGAGATGATGGCGATTGGCGCACGGAAAGCCGGGCAAAACGGTCTGTCAAGCGTCCTTTCCTTCGAGTACCAGGACTGCATGTCGCTTTCGTATCCCGACCACTCGTTTGACGCGGTGACGGCCGCTTTCGGCGTGCGTAACTTTTTGCAGCTCGAACGGGGATTTTCGGAGATGTACCGCGTTCTCAAGCCGGGCGGTCATATCGTTGTGCTGGAACTCTCCACGCCGGCGCATTTCCCGGTGAAACAGCTTTACCGTCTCTACTGCCGCGTCATGGTGTCGATCGTTGGCGGATACCTGGGATTGGAAAAAGCAGCATACAATTACCTTCCGGCCTCCGTAAAAGCGATGCCGCAGGGAAAGGAAATGCTGGAATTAATCGGAAAACAGGGATTTACGGACACACGGACGAAGCGTTTTACGTTCGGCGTCTGTTCGCTTTATACAGGAAAGAAAAATATAACAGACAAGTAGCTTATGACAAAACAATACGGTTTAATCGGATATCCGCTGGGACACTCGTTTTCAAAAAACTATTTCAACCGGAAGTTTGATTCCGAAAACATTGATGCGGAGTATGTGAATTTTCAGATAAAGCATGTCGGCGAACTGAAAAATGTCTTGCGTGAAAACCCGTCGCTGTGCGGTCTGAATGTCACCCTGCCGCATAAAACGGAGGTGATGGCCCTGCTGGACGAAGTGGACGGGGATGCGCGCCGGATCGGGGCGGTGAACGTGATCAAGTTTATGAAGGGACGTTTCGGAAAACGAAAACTCAAAGGCTACAACTCGGACATCACCGGATTCAAGCAATCCATCGAACCGCTGCTGAAGGCATCGCACCGCAACGCGCTGGTACTGGGTACGGGTGGCGCCTCCAAGGCGGTATTCCACGGATTGAAGCAACTAAACATCCAACCGGTGCTGGTTTCGCGGGCGGAAAAGGAATTTTGCATCACCTACCGGGACATAACTCCACACCTGCTGGAGCAGTATACGGTGATTGTCAACACCACGCCGCTGGGGATGTATCCCAATGTCGAACAGCGCCCCCCGATACCCTATGATTTCCTGACGCCCGATCATCTATTGTACGATCTGCTTTACAATCCCGACGAAACAACATTTCTGCTGGAAGGAAAAGAAAAAGGTTGCACGGTGAAAAACGGCCTTGAAATGCTCCTTCTGCAGGCGTTTGAATCGTGGAAAATCTGGAATATGTAAATCCCTTAAAGGGATTCAAGCATGGATCACACAGTCTTTCATCGGATACATTTCTTGAGGAAATGGACAAAATACAGGTCTGCTTTTACCGAAAGTAGTTCTACTTTTTTCATATCCGTTTTCCATTGACGGGTATTCTTTCGTATCTGCGGGAAATAATCGTCCGTCAATGGAAGGAAGAATAAACTCAAACCATTTCCTGTGGGAAATGAACAGGGAAAACGACCCTTTGAAATGCCCCCTTTTTCATCGCCTTGCCTCGATGTCTCATTGAAAAAACATACCTTTGTCATTCATTAAAATAGAAAGATTATGGGAACACGAAGTTTAATATCGTTTGACTATGCAGTCAAGAGACTTTTACGCAACAAGGCAGATTACGAGATACTGGAAGGATTCCTGAGCGAACTGTTCAGGCGGCAGATCGGGATAGATACGATCCTGGAAAGTGAAAGCAACAGGGAAGCGGAACATGACAGATCCAACCGGGTGGATCTGCTGGCAGGCGATGAAAGCGGGGAACTGTTCATCATCGAGCTTCAGTTTACCTACGAGATTGACTATTTCCACCGGATGCTCTTCGGTGCGAGCAAGGTCGTTACCGAATACATTGCCGAAGGCAATCCGTATGGCGAGATCAGGAAAGTCTATTCGGTCAATATCGTTTACTTCGATCTGGGCATGGGGAAAGATTACGTGTACTACGGCAAAACCCGTTTCACAGGCATGCACGAACACGACGAACTGCAGCTGTCGGCTTCCCAGCGCGAAACCTTCGGCAAACAGACGGCCGGCGATCTTTTTCCCGAATACTATATCCTGAAGGTAAACAAGTTTGACAACGTGGCCGGAGACACTCTGGACGAATGGATATATTATTTGAAAAACAGCAAAATAAAAGACGGTTTCAAGGCGCAGGGATTGAAGAAGGCACAGGAGGTGCTGAACGTGGGCTGCCTGACTAATGAGGAAAGGAAGGAGTACGAAAGGATGCTCGATGCCCACCGCTCGAATGCCAGTTCGATCAACTCGGCCAAATTGGAAGGGCGCGAAGAAGGACGCGAAGAAGGACGTGCCGAAGGGAAAGCGGAAGGCCAGGCCGAACTGGTTAAACATATAGCCAAGACCGGCCATTCGCCCGAAAACATTGCCGGGTTGACCGGCTTATCCCTCGAAGAAGTTATCGCCATCCTCAACAGTCATTAAATTTCCACCGGATGCTCTCCGGCGCGAGCAAGGCCGTTGTCGAATACATGGCCGAAGGCGATCCGTATGGCGGGATCAGAACTGCAGTTGTCGTTGTTATTCACTGTTCGCTGCCCTCTTCTTTTTTGATTTCGAAGCCCAGTTTTTGGATCAGTTTCAGCGTTTCCATTGCCGTATTGCGATCGTAGTCCTTTTCGCTTTCGGGCAACCGGTCGTAGGGGACAAGGCAGGGATGCAGTTTCCGCCGGTCGTCGCGACATTCGCCGTATTGCCATCCACCGGCCAGCCTTCCGGCCGACCATATCTCATGTACGTTCGCTGCAATCTGCTCGGTTAAACGCAACAGGTCTTGCGATAATTCGACGCCTTCGGTCGAAATCGGGTTTGGGGTGTAAGTTGTCATATTATTGTTTTAGCTGTATTGAATCAATTATTTCAATCGAATAATGGCAATTTGCCGGTTTACTTTATAAGAACAGCCGCAAAAATACAACTTTATTCAAACCCCGCCATGCCGGATCGTAATTTTCTTGAATACGGAGATGTTTTTTCAAGATTCAAAAGCTCAAAGTTCCAGGTTCATTTCACAATTCCCGTTTTTCAATTCAATTCAACGCGGATTCCGCATGAAACGAAGGTCGCGGGCTTTTAAGAAATACCCGATACATGGTATTGCTGTTCTACACCGATTTTGTACCTTTGCGACCTTTTTAACACCAAAACAGAACTATATGACAGAGATTAAGAGAGAAACAGGAACCGTGCAGGTGAAACGGGGGCTTGCGGAGATGCTGAAAGGCGGAGTGATCATGGACGTGGTAGATCCGGAACAGGCAAAAATTGCCGAAGAAGCCGGCGCCGTTGCCGTGATGGCGCTTGAGCGCGTACCGTCGGATATACGTGCCCAGGGCGGAGTGGCACGCATGTCCGATCCGGAAATGATTATCGGTATCCAGCAGGCAGTATCGATACCCGTCATGGCCAAGGCGCGTATCGGACACATCATGGAAGCCCGCGTACTGGAGGCGTTGAACATTGACTTCATCGACGAAAGCGAAGTACTGACGCCTGCCGACGAGGCATATCACATCCTGAAATCGGAATTTAAGGTGCCGTTTGTTTGCGGCGCCCGCAACCTTGGCGAGGCGCTGCGGCGCATAGGCGAAGGAGCGGCAATGATCCGTACCAAAGGAGAAGCGGGTACGGGGGATATCGTGGAAGCAGTCCGTCATATCCGGCAGGTGAATGACGATATCCGGCGGGTCGTCGGCGCGACGCCGGAAGAGTTGATGACAATCGCCAGGGAAATGGGCGCTCCTTACGAATATGTTTTGCAGGTAAAGGCGCTGGGACGGCTGCCGGTCGTTAACTTTGCAGCCGGAGGCGTGGCAACGCCTTCCGATGCCGCGCTGATGATGGTGCTGGGCTGCGACGGCATTTTTGTCGGTTCCGGCATTTTCAAATCCGACCGGCCGGCCAAACGCGCGAAAGCCATTGTCGAAGCCGTCGCCCACTATCAGGATGCGCACTTGATTGCGGAAGTGTCCGGGGGGCTGGGCGACGCCATGCGCGGGCAGAGCGTATCGCGGCTGGAAGAAAAGGAAAAACTGGCCGGCCGGGGCTGGTGAAAGGGAAAAGGGACACGGATATGAAAATCGGAATCCTGGCTTTGCAGGGCGCGGTGAGGGAACATCGCGACATGCTGCACAAACTGGGCGTTGAAACGGTAGATGTGCGGAGTCCGGAAGACCTGAAGGGCCTCCGGGGCTTGATCCTTCCCGGCGGAGAAAGTACCGCGGTGGGAAAACTGCTGGTTCGCTACGAACTGCTGGAACCGATCGCCAAAGCCGGTCGACGGGGAATGCCCGTCTTCGGTACGTGCACCGGAATGATTTTGCTGTCAAAGCACATCCATCAAAGCGACCAGCCGCGTTTGGGGCTGATGGATACATGCGTCGAACGGAACGCTTTCGGCCGTCAGCTGGCAAGTTTCGAGGCAGACATGCCGATCCCGGTACTGGGCAACCGGCCGTTTCACACCGTCTTTATCCGCGCTCCGTATATCACGGGGGCAGACTGCAATGTACAGGCGCTGCTGGTCTATGACAACAAAATCCTGCTGGCGGAACAGCAGAATCTGCTGGCCGCCGCCTTCCATCCCGAACTGACGGACGACACAAGGCTCCATGCGTATTTCCTGCAGAAAATAACCGGCTGAAAGACCGTCTCCGGCGCCGGTATTCCGGGCAGTCATGCAATAAACGGAAACCGGACTACGTTCAGAGTACATTATCACAAATCAAAAATAAAACGCATCAGTATGAGAACTCTTTGCTTTGCCTTCATTGCATTATTCAGTATGCTTCCGTTTGTTCATGCACAAAAGGAAGACTTTAACGTGTATGATTATTGGAACTATTACGGCGACATGTCCAACAATCTTTATGAACAGCTTTATGCTGTCGCTGCCGAACAAGTCAACCGCCGGAAATTGCAACTCTCCGGTTTGAAAACAAAAGACGACTGGACACGATACCAATCCGGCGCAAAAGAAAAACTGCAAAAAACCGTCGGCCAATTCCCGGCTAAAACACCGTTGAATCCTGTTATTACAGGCAAAATCAAAAGGGACGGTTTTATCGTTGAAAAGCTATATTTTGAATCCCGTCCCGGTTATTACGTCACAGCCGCACTGTTTGTGCCCGCCGGCGGAAAGGGAAAGAAACCGGCCATACTCTATTGCAGCGGACACAGCGAAAACGGATTCAGAAGTGACGACTATCAGACAAGCATCATGAACCTGGTAAAAAAAGGATTTGTGGTGCTGGCTTTCGATCCTGTCGGACAGGGGGAGCGCATACAATATCTGGACGGGAACGGACAGGCCGTTTTCGGGCCTACCCACGAACATTCCTATCCCGGCACGCAATCCTTTATTTCAGGCATGCCGCCGGCCAACTACTTTATCTGGGACGGGATCCGCGCGATAGATTATCTGCTCGGCCGAAAGGAAGTGGATTCGCAAAGAATCGGAATCACCGGACGTTCGGGCGGAGGTACGCAATGTGCCTGTATTGCTGCGGTGGACGACCGTATCGTAGCTTCCGCGCCCGAATGTTACCTCACTACTTTTGATATGCTGCTCCGCTCCCGAGGCCCGCAGGATGCGGAACAGATCCTGATGTATGCCCTTGAAGAAGGGTTCGACATAAGCGACCTGATTGCCGTCCGGGCGCCCAAACCGGTACTGATGATAACTACCACGCGGGATATTTTCAGTATTCAGGGCGCCAGGGACGTATTCAATGAAAACCGGGCGGCATATGCCGCATACGGGCAACCGGAAAATCTCCTCATGGCCGAAGATGATGAAGAGCATGTCAACACGAAAAAAAACCGTGAGGCGCTTCATGCCTTCTTTCAGAAACACCTCGGCAATCCCGGCAGTCCGGAGGATGAAGCGGTCGAACTTTTCGACGAAAAGGATTTATGGGTAACCCCTGCCGGTCAGATACAAAAATACCTGCCCTCGGAAACGCTTTTCAGCCTGAATGAAAAACAGGCAACCGCGATGCTTGAACGGTTACAAGCCAAACGCGCCCTCTCCTACCCCGCATTTCTGAAAGACCTCCGGCAGACAGCCGTTCGGATGACCGGTTACCGGAAGCCGGCGGCAACTGCGGAATTTATTTTTTCCGGGAGATGGTGGCGCAACGGATACGCCATCGAAAAATACCTCGTCAAGGGATCGGGCAACTACTTCATCCCCCTGCTCCGCCTGTTGCCCGCCGGCGATGCCAAAGAAACCGTCCTGCTGCTTGACGACCGGGGCAAATCGGTTGCCGTAAACGAAGGCCTGGCCGACGGACTGGTTCAAGAAGGATTTGAAGTCATTGTCCCCGATTTAAACGGCATCGGCGAACTGGGCGGCGGATACAGCGGCGGAGACGCAAGGATACAGGACACGCCGATGAATGTATGGTATGCCGGAATCCTGACCCGTAAAACGCCGCTGGCCCTCAGAGTGGAAGAAACCGGCCTCCTGCTGGATTTTATCAACGCCGTGAATGATCGCGAAAGGGTGGTTACCGGCCTGTCGTGCGGTACGCTCGGCGCAGAGTTGTTACACGCCGCCGCCATTGAAAACCGTTTCGACCGGATTGTACTGCTTCATCCCCTGTATTCGTTCTCGTCCCTTGTCCGGGAAAGGAATTACCGCACCCGCTTTGTCATGTCTGCCGTGCCGGGAGTGACCGGCGAATACGACCTTCCGGATTTGTGTGCCGCAATTGCGCCCCGAAAGACATTCCTGATAAATCCCTTGAACGCACTTGACGAAAAGGTGGATGCCGATCTCTTTAACGCGACCTATGCCATCGTGAAAGACCGGTTTACGCAAACCGGACATCCGCAGAATTTCACCGTCAACACGGACGCACAGGACATCCTCCGGGAAATCCTGCGCTGGCTGAACCGGTGAAACACCGGTTATGCACAAAAAAATCTCTCTGCCACGGATTGCAGAG
>JAITQL010000060.1 GCA_031288935.1 Tannerella sp. | reverse complement strand
GGAATATTTCCGGGTTTCCCGCAGTGTGGTAGCATCGGATTTCTTTTAGGGACGATGGCCTGCGAATAGCCATACAGAGAGAAGGGACGTGATTTTTTACCTTTGTCAAAGCTAAAGAACAACACATGGAAATAAACAATTTAAACGACAGAATCACGGTGGATGCTGCGATATGCAACGGGAAACCGACTATCCGCGGGAAACGTATTACGGTACAAACGATTTTAGGGTTTTTAAGTGCTGGCAATACCGTGGAGGAAATACTTGCACAGTATCCGATGTTGGAGGAACAGGACATTCTTGCCTGCCTCCACTTCAAAAAGTAAACGGCGAACGTTGCAGTCCGTTCGCCGTTTGTACTTGAATCTTTGAATTTTATGAATCCCGCTTACTTTTCCGTTTCAAACTGATACGTCCCCGAGCCGACTTCTACCCATACCTTTCCGTCTTCCGTGCCGGCGGGACGGATGTCCTGCGCGGCGGACAGGGGCACGCCGTAGCTTGTCACCTGCTGCACGCCGGCGGCAGGGATGGCGATTCGGGCCGTAGCGTTGGGCGGTATGGACACGCAGATCCGGTATCGGCTGTCCGAGTTCTCCCATTCGCAGCGGATCGTGCCGTAGGGCGATTCGTAGCGGGTCTGTGCGCTGTGCACGTCCCCGACGGTCTGCGGGTCGATGAGCGCCTCGCGGAAGCCGACGGAATGTGCCTGCTGGCGGATGCCGCCCAGTCCGCTGTAGAGCCATTCCATAAGGTGCCCCAGCATGAAGTGATTGTTGGATACGAAGCCGTACGCCTGCCACGACTCGGTCAGCGCCGTAGCGCCGTGCGCCAGCTGCCATCCGTAGCCCGGCACGCTGTACTGGCTGTTCATGTCGAAGATCACGTCCGACCGTCCGCCCTCTTCCAGTGCGCGCAGCACGTAGCGGTAGCCCACGTCTCCCGCCGTGAGCGCGTTGTTGCGGCTGCGGATGTCGTCTATCAGGTTTTGGAGGATCGCGCCGCGGCGTTCGTCTTCCACCAGTCCGGTATACAGCGCCATGGCGTTTGCCGTCTGGCTGTTCCGTTCGATTTTACCGGTCGCCGGATCGTAGAAGGCCTCATTGAAAGCCTGCCTGATCTCTCCGGCCAGCGTCCGGTAACGAACCGCATCGCCGGTTTTGCCCAGCAGCGAAGCCACCTGCTGCATGATGACGGTATTGTAATAGTAGATGGCGGTAGCCGACACGCCGTTCGAGGTCAGCTGCGCATATCCGGGATTCTTCGGCCCGATGTCATACCAGTCGCCCAGGCCGTAGGCCACGATGTGGCGGTCGGCTCTCGTGCCGAGATAGTCCAGGTAGCGTTGCATGGCGGGATAGTATTCGTCGAGCAGCCGCCGGTCGCCATACCACTGATACACGTACCAGGGGCAGATAATAAACGCGCTGCCCCATTCGGGCGTATCCTCGAATCCGTTGGCAAAGCGGACGTATTCGGGCGCGATGGTCGGGATGCAGCCGTTGGGCAGCTGCGAGGTGCGCATGTCGTTCATCACCTTGGCGTACTGGCGCGACAGGTGGTAGCGGTATTGCAGGGAATACTGCATCAGGTGCGCTTCTTCCAGCCATCCCAGCTTTTCGCGGTGCGGACAGTCGGTGAAGACGCTGGCCATGTTGCTGCGGATCGCCCAGTCGATCAGCGAATGGATTTGGTTGAACATGGGTTTGGAGCAGGCAAACGAGCCGGCTTCGGAGGCGGCATTGCAGGTGTGCAGGCCGGTCAGCGCCACGATCTCCGGCAGGCTACCGGGATTCTCCTGTCCGGCCGGAACGGCGCCCTCTACCTCCACATACCGGAAGCCGTAGTAGGTGAAGCGGGGTTGCCACGTTTCCGTCCCGCCGGCGCCCCGGGTAGTATATGTAAAGTAAAACGGCGCGCCCGATGCACTCTGGTTGGCCGTACTGTCGCCGTTGAGCAGCTCGGCCGGACAGAGCCGTACCGTGCGGCCTCCGCTTTCGCCCGGACGCACTTCCAGACGGACGATGCCCGAAAAGTTCTGTCCCAGATCGTAGAGCCAGCGCCCCCGTGCGTTCCGGTAATACTTGACCGTTGGAATCTCGGAGTGAACCGTCAGCGGCGTGGCGCGCTGCGACACCAGTACGCCCGCATACTCCGTCGGCAGGGCTTTCTGCCACGGCGCATCGCGGAAGCCGGGCATCGTCCATCCGTCCTGTTCCCGCCGCGCGTCGTAGTCTTCGCCGCCGTAGATGCTGGAAAACGTAACCGGACTTTCCGTTGCCTTCCACGACGTGTCCGACACGATATCCTCCTCCGTGCCGTCGGCATATTCCACTCGCAGCAGCAGTTTCATCTTCGGCGCGCCATAGGAGATCACCAGTTTCAGGTAACGCTCGAAAGGCGTATTGTAAAAGCCGTTGCCCAGCATCATGCCCAGCACGTTTTCGCCCGCCTGCAAGCGGTTCGTCACGTCAAACGAAACGTACAGCGCTTCCTTTTCATACTTCGTCCATCCGGCATCGAGGAAATGATTCCCCACCTTTTCGCCGTTCAGGAAACAGTCGAAATGTCCCAGTCCCGCGACGTAAGCCACCGCCCGCCTGACGGATTTTTGCACGGTAAACGCCTTGCGGAACTGCGGCAGCTTGTAGAATCCCGTCTTGCGTCCGTCAAGACCCTTCCGCGTGTCGGTCAGTCCCGGCACGATGTATTCGTCCCTGCGGTCTTTTTCCAGCGCAATCCAGGCCGCCCCGCCCCAGTCCGCGGCAGACAGCAGTCCCGTTGCAAACGACTGCACGGCGCTCCACTCCGACGGATGCCCGTCCCTGTCCCACGTCTGTACTTTCCAGTAGTAAGCGGTGGACGATTGCAGCGGCTTTCCGGCAAAGGGCGTCAGCACGGACTGCGAGGAAAGCATCTTGCCGCTGTCCCACACGTTGCCGTTGTCCTGTTCCAGCAGCTCCGGCGCGTCGGCCACCAGGATGCGGCAGGCCGACTGGATGAAACCGCGTTCCACGGCGTGCGTTTTCCAGCTGAAACAGGGCTGCCGCGTATCAATTCCGACGGGATTTCTTTCCTGCTCGCACGTCAGGTCGTACAGGGAAAAGGAGGCCGTCGACCACATGGCCGCCGGACACATCCAGCAAAGGATGACCATAAGATGTTTTACTTTCATGTTTCTCTTCATTTGAGTGATCTGCTTGTTTATGATAATGAAAGCGCAAATATAGGGATTTATTTCATGTTAGCCCCAAAAGCATTGCGATTGGTCGCACCGGCGGCCGGTTCCAACCATTGTTCATTGTCTTGAACACGATTAAAAGGATTAACAGGATTACAGGATTACAGAATACGCTGATGACAGCGACGAAATCCTGTTATCCTGTTAATCTTGAAAATCGTGTTCAGACAAAGTATAAACCGTCCCCCGCGGGGGGCATAAAAAAGAATAGATTACTTGAATCATTGAATTTTTGAATCTTTGAATCTTGAATAATATGCTTACATTTGCAGGGAATTTTTAAATTGTAAAATAATGAAGACGAAAGCAGTGAGACTATACGGCAAGAACGATCTCCGTCTGGAGACATTTGAGCTGCCCCCCGTTGGAGAAGATGAAATCCTGGCAAAAGTCGTGTGCGACAGTATCTGCATGTCGTCCTACAAGGCGACGCACGAGGCGGACATTCACAAGCGCGTGCCGCGGGACGTGCAGCAGCGCCCGGTCATCATCGGCCACGAGTTTGCGGGCGAAATCGTTGAAGTGGGCGCCGCCTGGCGTCATGCGTTCAAGGCAGGAGACAAGTTTTCGATCCAGCCGGCGCTGAACGACGCGCAAGGCCCCGTCGGCATCCTGAGCGCGCCGGGATACTCCTACCGCTACATCGGCGGCGACGCCACGCATGTCGTTATCCCGAACGCGGTGATGGCCAACGGCTGTCTGCTGCACTACACGGGCGACGGCTATTACCCGGCCTCGCTGGCCGAGCCGCTGTCGTGCGTCATCGGAGCCATGCACGCAAACTATCACACCACGCCGGGATCGTATCTCCACCGGATGGAAATCCGCGACGGCGGGAACATGGCCATCCTGGCCGGCGTCGGCCCGATGGGACTGGCGGCCATCAATTACGCCATCCACCGTACCGGCCGCAAACCCCGCTTCATCGCAGTCACCGACATTGACCGGACACGCCTCGACCGCGCCGCGCTGCTCTACAGTCCCGCCGAAGCCGCCCGCAACGGCATCGAACTGCGCTACGTCAACACCGGTCAGCTGGACGATCCCGTCGACGCGCTCAAGGCGCTGACCGGCGGAAAGGGCTACGACGACGTGTTTGTCTTTGCGCCCGTCGCGCCCATCGTCGAACAGGCCGACGCGCTGCTGGCTTTCGACGGGTGCCTCAACTTCTTTGCCGGCCCCGCCAAAACCGGCTTCAAGGCGGCGCTTAACTTCTATAATGTGCATTACGCCGGTACGCACGTGGTGGGAACGAGCGGCGGAAACACGGACGACATGAAGGAGGCGCTGGACATGATGGGACAGGGGCTTGACCCCGCCGGCCTGGTCACGCACATCGGCGGCATCGACGCCGTCATCGACACGACGATGAACCTGCCCTCCATTCCGGGCGGAAAAAAACTGATCTATACGCATATCGACCTCCCGCTGACGCCCGTTGCCGGGTTTGAGGCGCTGGGTGAAACGAATCCCGTGTTTGCGGAACTGCACCGGCTGTGCGAACGGCATCACGGCCTCTGGAACGTGGAAGCGGAAACGTATCTCCTTGCACACGCCGGGGATATCTGAAAAAGAAACGGGAGGACGGGCACGGATCCGGTATCCGTTGCGCCGCGCCCTCCCTGCAATTTGTCAAACGATTAAAAAAGCCAATTAAATATGAAGCAAATAGACACGAAACTAATGCACCCGGCCGAGCAGATCAAGGTAGTCATCAGCCGGATCTACCGAAGCGGCATGACCACGACTTCGGGAGGGAACATCTCCATCAGGGACGGGAACGGCGACATCTGGATCACGCCGGCGGCCATCGACAAGGGATCGCTGACGGTGAAAGACATTGTATGCGTCAAGCCCGACGGCACGGTGGCCGGCCAGCACCGTCCCTCGTCGGAATTTCCCTTTCACAAGGCCATCTACGAGATGCGGCCGCAAATGACGGCCGTGATTCATGCACATCCGCCGGCGCTGGTATCCTTCAGCATTACCGGGCAAATCCCGAATACGAACATCATCCCGCAAGCCAAAAACATCTGCGGAAAGATCGGGTTTGCCCCCTACGACGTGCCCGGCAGCCATGCACTGGGCGAGAAGATCGCCGCCGAGTTTGCCGGACACCGGGACTACAAGGCCGTCATCATGGAAAATCACGGCGTCGTGCTTTGCGGCGAAGACATCATGGACGCCTACCAGCGTTTCGAGACGCTGGAGTTCTGTGCGCGCACGCTGATCAACGCCAAGATTCTGGGCGAGCCGACCTACCTGACCGACCGGCAAATCGAGCAGCATGAACGGGCTGTTCCGACCGACTTCCCGTATTTCATGGACGTCACCTATCCGGCAGACGAACGCGCCATCCGCGACGGGATTGTGACCATCGTCCGCCGCGCCTGCGACCAGGGATTGATGATCGGTTCCTACGGCACCGTATCCGTGCGCTGGCGCGGCAACGACTTTCTCATTACCCCGCCCGGCGTCCCGCGGTGGGACATCGAGCTGCAAAACATCGTGCAGGTCAAAAACGGCATGGTCGAAGCCGGCAAGGTGCCCAGCCGTTCCGTCGCCCTGCACCAGGCCATTTACCAGACCAATCCGAAGATCAACTCCATCATTCTCACGCAGCCGCCGCACCTGATGGGCTTCTGTACGTCCGGCGTGAAGATCAACGTGCGTACCATCCCCGAAAGCTGGATTTTCCTGAAGGACATTCCGACGCTTCAGTTCGCCATGCAGTACGAGCAGAACGGAGAGATCGCCGAAATGCTCAAGACGATTCCGGCGATCCTGCTGGCCAACGATTCCTTCATCGTAACGGGAGACGGACTGCTGCAAACCTTTGACCGCCTCGAAGTGGCCGAATTTAGCGCCAAGTCGCTGATCATGGCCAAGGCCATCGGCGAGTTGAGTCCCATTTCCGACGAGGAAGTGGAAGACCTGCGGGTAGCTTTTCACGTAGAATAGCGCCCGATGCAGCTGCTGAGAAGTTTTTCCGACGCTCCGGCGCACAACAGTGCGCTGGAGCGTCGTTTTTTATCGGAACCCCCGCCCGCGCCGGACAGACTGCTGCGCTATGTCAACCGCCCCTCCGTAATCGTCGGGCGCAATCAGGCGATCGAGGCGGAAGTGGACACGGACTACTGCCGCAAACAGGGCATCGAGGTGGTTCGCCGCATCTCCGGCGGCGGCGCCGTATACCACGACCGCGGCAACATCAACTACGCCTTCATCGTTGCCCGCGGGGAGGAGGCGCTGCCGGACACGGATTTCACAAAGCCTTTGAGGGATGCGCTGCGCTCGTTCGGCATCGCAACGACGGTTGGTGCAAGGAAGGAACTGCTTGTGCAGGGAGGAATGAAGATTTCCGGTACGGCCGCGCACGCCGGACGGGAGCGGTTTCTTTTTCACGGCACGCTGCTGCACCGCACCGACCTCCGCTGCATGTCCCTTGCCCTGCGCAACGACCCCGCCCTGCGCGGAAAACGCATTGCGTCCGTAGCCAGCCCCGTCGTCAACCTGGCCGACCTGACCGGCGACACGGCTTCCACGGAGGATTTTTTAGCCAGACTGCTTGCCTTTTTTGAACGCTACTACGGCGTGAAAACCGTTCCCTGCTGATCCGCTCCCTGCCGCCGTACAGGCGTCCCCGCTGTCCGTTGACGCATGACGGTACGGCGGACCGGTTCCAGACCTCTTTCTGTCCGCGTACTTTCCGTATATTTTCCCTGCCGGAGAATTTTTGGCCGGCGTATGGCCCATAAACCGGTATTCCATTCATTTTCATGGATGATACATGCCGATTTTTTTCGTACTTGCCGTTTGTTCCTTCGGATTTAATCCATATATTTGCCCGGTCGGGAATCGCAGATTCCCCGCTCAAGCATCATACACGATAGAAAAACGTTTAAACAGGGAGAACACTGTTATGAAAGAATTGAAATTTAAAATCTGTCTTGTCGGCATGTTATATGCTTGCCACCTCCTTTTTTGCAGCTGTGAAAAGGCTTGTGTCAAGGCATACGGAGGAAGCGGCACGGCCGCCGCGCCGGAAGAAGTACTGGCCGCTTTCCGTTCGCGGTATCCCGATGCCGGGGAAATCGTATGGAGCCAAATTCTACCGTTCTACATGGTTGATTTTATACAGTATTCGAACCGGAATCAAGCCTGGTTCGATGAGGAAGGGGACTGGATGCAATGTTGCCGGGACATCCCGGTCGAAGAGCTGGAAGAACCCGTTCTGGAGGCCTTTTCGACATGCAGTTACGGCGACTGCATGATTTTTGACGCGCACATCCTGGAACGCTGCGGCATGGAAACGGTTTATCTGATCGGCCTGTCCGGCGCCGAAGGCCTCCATCTTTATTTTTCGCGCTACGGCCACCTGTTCAAAGCCCGTGCCGGACAGTTGCATGCGGACATGCCCGTACGCCTTGATTCCAAACTGACGGACGCCGTGGAACGGCTCTTTCACAATGCCCTCATTCTCGATGTATGGTCGGAAGCGCCCGGCATTCAGGTCGGCATACTGGACGGCATGGAATACAAACTCATTGCCTTCGACGACGACTGTCGCTGGCTTTCGCACGTCTGGCAAATCGACGAGTCGGCCGTCCCGGAAGCCGTGCAAAACGGGTTTGAAGCGTCGATATACGGCCATTGCAAGGTGAACCGTTACAGTATGCAGGTAAACAGGAACGGCTCGTTCTATCTGATATACTTCCGTTACGGGTCAAGCAGAAAAATAATGAAACTGACGCCCGATGGCAAAATCCTGTACGTTCTTTCCTACGGTTGAATGCAGCGGCGGCGACGCCAAAGACCCGACGGGGAAAGAGAGGCGCTGACAGACGGGCAACAAACCGTATATGTACGGGATACCGGTAGCCGTCCCGTTCCCTTTATGCCGGTTTGCGCAGCATCCGTGCGCGGATTCCGCCAACGGGAGACTTGTGCGGTTTACCCGGTTTATACATCCGCATCCGACAATCATTAATTCATGTAATTCAGATCATTTGCACGTAAAAAAGAATTTGTTTTGTGCAGGTTCCACCGGACTTCTTCCCCCATGTTATAAGTTAAATATTCATATAAAATGCCTGATCCTGGAATTTTAATCCTCTTTTTTTTGCACGTGGAAAAAATGCGCTAACTTTGCGGGGGTTAAAAAAATTTCATACAAATCAGCAATGAGACTTTTATTATCGGATAAAATATCTTTCACGGCCTTCCTGCAAAATAGCATCCATGCAGCAGGAGAGGGCGGAAATGAATATGCGTTCGACTGCCGGGCAAACCTTGCAGCGTGCGTTGCCGGTTTTTTTTGGCCTTTTCAAAACGCCCTGCGCGCGTTAACATTCATTTTTTATGCTTGCGAACGCGTTCGCAAACTCCAAAAATCATTTTTCCCGTTTGCGAACGCGTTCGCA
>JAITQL010000010.1 GCA_031288935.1 Tannerella sp. | reverse complement strand
CCCCGAATCTTTGAATCTTTGAATCTTGAATCTTTGAATTTTTCCCGTATGTCTTCGGCTTCCTTGCAATCCATGTAACCAATGGCGTTCCCGTTTTCGTCAAACGCCATACCCCGCGGACGTTCCGGCGTATAAACCGGCTCAACCGGCAGTGTCTTTAATGCTT
Source organism: Tannerella sp. (assembly GCA_031288935.1). Classification (GTDB taxonomy): domain Bacteria; phylum Bacteroidota; class Bacteroidia; order Bacteroidales; family Tannerellaceae; genus Tannerella. The sequence goes on along the minus strand of JAITQL010000010.1, from coordinate 2,899 downwards.
CCATATTCACTGGCTTTACATGTTCAGGCGGCAAAGATAGCAAATTAATCGCTAACTTCTATTTGGGTGTGCAAGTACGCCGTCAAGCGTATTCTGTGAATAATCTTACAAATCCATTGAAGTGTTTATCGGAAAAAGAAATGCTGACCGATAAGGAATTGATCGAGTTGCCGGAATACATTCCCGACTGATTTGTTCCGTGCCGTTCCGGTTTATAAAGTCAAAAGAAGCAGCCTTGCACGGTTCGGCCGCAGTGATGCGCTTGCCGTCGCTTCTTCGCTTCAAATGTCGTCATTTCCAAATTCTTTTACTACCTTTGGCCTCGTTTTCTAAAAGTAAATTGCATGATCAAACAAACGATTGCCGGTATCCGCAGAGGAAATCTGTTTTCTCCGAACCACGTGGGAACGGATGCCGCCATCTTTTTGCAGACGGCGGAACTTTTGCGGCGTCAGGGGCATACGGTGACCGAGTACGTCGAATCGGATTTGCTGACGCGGGACATCCGCGAGCGGGTTATTTTCAACATGGTGCGCGACAGCCAGTCCATTGCCCGCCTGCAACGGCTGGAAGACGAAGGGCGACTGGTCGTCAATTCGGCCTACGGCATCGAAAACTGCACGCGCGAGAAGATGACCCGCCTGCTGCTTGCGCATCACATCTCCCATCCCCGCAGCCTGTTTCTGCGAACCGGCGAAGACCCCGCGTCCGCCCTGGAAGAGGCCGGGTTTTACAATTGCTGGGTGAAGCGGGGCGACTTTCATGCCATCCACCGCGAAGACGTCACCTACGTACGGCATCCCGGCGAGGCGGGGAGCATCCTGAAGGAGTTTGCAATACGGGGGATTGAAACGGTCGTCGTGAACGAACACCTCACGGGCGATCTGGTCAAGTTCTACGGTGTGGCGGGAACGGCCTTCTTTTACTGGTTTTATCCCTCGGACATGCAGTACAGCAAGTTCGGACTGGAGCAGATCAACGGGACGGCGAAGGGCTATCCGTTTGACGAAGCGCAGCTCTGCGCGCTCGGCAGCGAGGCGGCGGAGGCGCTGAACATCCGCATCTACGGCGGCGACTGCATTGTGTCCGAAGACGGCGTTATCCGGCTGATTGACTTCAACGACTGGCCCAGCTTCGCGCCCTGTCGCGACGTTGCCGCTCCTTTCATCGCCGCCTGCCTGCTGGACGGCATGAACGTGTTGAAGAGTTGATAATTTTTGAATGACAGCATATATAATATGAAAGACGTACAAGCGAAACCCGGTATGGAATCCACCCTCAAGTCGATGGATACGGAAGAGTTTATTGACATTCATTTCTACCGTCCGCTCGGTTATTGCTGGGCGCTGCTGTTCAGCAGGTGGGGCATGTCGCCGAACACGGTCACGGTGATCGGTATCTTTATCGGTCTTGCGGCCGGCATCTGCTTTTATTTCTCAAGCCTGCCGGTGAACGTCGCCGGGATGCTGCTCCTGATCTGGGCGAACATGTACGACAGCGCCGACGGCCAGCTGGCGCGCATGACCGGTCGCAAGACGCCGCTCGGCCGCATCCTGGACGGCGCGTGCGGCGACCTGTGGTTCGTTGCCATCTACGCCGCGCTCTGCTTCCGCCTCATGCCCTCCTGGGGCTACTGGATCTGGCTGCTGGCCGCCGTCACCGGGTTTTGTCACACCCGGCAGGCGGCAATGGCCGATTATTACCGCAACATTCACCTGTGGTTCCTGAAGGGGCAGGCGGGGAGCGAGCTGGAGGACGCGGCCGCCCTGCGGGACGAATACCGCCGCATGACCTGGAAGCGCGACGGCGTGATGAAGTTCTTTGCCCTCTCCTACCTTCAGTATACGGCCGGACAGGAGGGCTGGGCGCCCAACTTCCGGCGCATGAGGGCGCAGCTCCGCCAAAAATACCGCGACACGGCCATACCGGAGTCTTTCCGGACGGCCTTCCGCGAAAAAAGCCTCCCGCTGATGAAGTACACGAACATGCTCTCGTTCAACACGCGGATCATTGCCCTCTTCATCGCCCTTTTCATCAACATTCCGTGGCTCTACTTCGCATTCGAGCTGACGGCGCTCAACGTCATGCTGGCCTACATGGTGATTACGCATGAACGTTTTTGCGCAACGTTCGGAGAACAGCTCGTTTCCTGCTGATGGCGCTGAATCCGGATCGGGTCAGGGGAATCCTCTTCGACTACGGAGGAACCGTCGACAGCAACGGCCTGCACTGGTCGGAGGCGTTCTGGCAGGCATACCTGTCCGTGCAGGCGCCGGTGACGAAAGAGGTCTTTCGCGAGGCCTACGTTCACGGCGAGCGGACGCTGGCAAGACATCCGCTGATACAGCCCCGCCACACGTTTGCGGACATGCTGCGGATGAAAACCGCGCTTCAGGTCGAATGGCTCGCCGAACGGCGCCACCTGCCGGAGGGCTGGGCGACGGCCGAACGGCAGCGCCGGATCGCGACGGCCGGATATGCCTGCGCACGGCGTTCGACTGCCGCGGCGCGTCCCGTCCTGGCAGCGCTGGCAGACAGGTATCCCCTGGTACTGGTCTCCAACTTCTACGGAAACATAGCCACCGTATTGAAAGAGTTCGGACTGGAAACGTTCTTTCCCGTCATCGTCGAATCGGCCGTATGCGGCGTGCGCAAGCCCGATCCGCAGATTTTCCGGCTGGGACTGGCGGCGTTGCGGATGACGGCCACCGAAGCCGCCGTCGTCGGCGACTCGTACGACAAGGACATTCTTCCGGCCGCGTCGCTGGGCTGCCAGACCGTCTGGCTGAAAAACACCGGCTGGAAACCCTGCGCCGGAAACGAAACGGCCGACGCAATCATTTCCTCCTTCGAAGAACTGGAAAACGTGTTCGGATAAGAAAATTCAAAGATTCAAAGA
>JAITQL010000006.1 GCA_031288935.1 Tannerella sp. | reverse complement strand
TCGAAGACGACGGAAAAGCAAAGTTTCTCTTCGTCTGGACGCAGGGAGCAAAGCTGATTGGAGAGGCGTTCGGGCAGCATGGGGATGGTGCGGTCGACCAGGTAGACGGAGGTGGCGCGATCAAAGGCCTCCCTGTCCAGCAGATCGCCGGGCTTGATGTAGTGCGTGACGTCGGCAATGTGTACGCCGACCTCCCAGTTTCCGTTCGCCGTCTTGCGAAGCGAAAGGGCATCGTCGAAGTCCTTGGCATCGTAGGGGTCGATGGTGAACGTCGTCACCCCGCGGAAGTCTTCGCGTCCGGACATATCTTCAGCCTTGATGACGCCGGAGATGTGTTCGGCCGCCTCCGCCACGTCGGAAGGATAGACGTAGGGCAGGCCGTATTCCGCCAGAATGGCGTGCATCTCGGCATTGTTCTGTCCCGATACGCCGAGAATGTCCGTCACTTCGCCCAGCGGGTTCTTGGCGTTTTCAGGCCATTCGATGATGTGTACCACGGCCTTGTCGTTGTTTTTCCCGCCGTTCAGCATGTCCTTCGGGATAAAAATATCGTTGGCCAGGGTTTTGTCTTCGGTAATCAGAAACGCCACGCCGCGCGAAATCTGCAGTTTGCCGACAAACGTTTTTTTCCTGCTTTCCAGAATGTCGACCACTTCGGCTTCGGGCGAGGCGCCCTTTCGTCGGGCAAAGAGCTGCACGCGCACCTTGTCGCCCTCCATCGCGTGTTTGGAATTGCGTTCGGCCACAAAAATCGGCTCGCTGCCATCTTCCGGACGAAAGGAGTTTTTCCCGTTGCTGCGCCGCTGGAACGTGCCGACGGCCACCGTGCCGAGGCTGTTGTACCGGAACCGTCCCGGCTCAAGCTCTACAATGATGCGCTCCTCCAGCAGCAGGCTCAGCGTCTCTGTCACCTGCAACCGCTGCGACGGCGTAGTCACCTCCACAAGTTTACTGATTTGCCTGTAATTATAGATCGTCTGCGGCGTACTCTGAAACACTTTCATGACAGCCTCCACCAGCAGTTCCTGCTTCGGCGCTTTCTTCTTTCCGCCACCGCGCTGCCTGGCCGAATCCCTTGTCTTGTGCTTTTTCTTATTCATAATGAATGATTTCTATTGAATTTCGTGCAAAGGTAGCAAGATTTCCTCTGCGGGAAAAATAATTCATCTTTTTGTCAGGGCAGACACACCTTCCGTTCGGGCAAATGTTAAATCCATTCGACCGAATGAATCTTTCATTCGACCGGATGGGTTTTTCATTCGACCGAACGGGTTTTCCATTCGACCGGATGAATCTTTCATTCGACCGAATGAGTTTTTCATTCGACCGAACGGGTTTTCCATTCGACCGAACGGGTTTTTCATTCGACCGAATGAGTTTTTCATTCGACCGAACGGGTTTTTCATTCGACCGGATGAGTTTTTCATTCGACCGGATGAGTTTTTCATTCGACCGGATGAGTTTTCCATCCGCACGGATGAATCTTTCATCTTCACGGACGGATATGCCGCCACTTCATCTCTGCCTGCTGCCCGGCTCTGTTTGTTCCCGTCGAAAGCCGTGCCGCGCTCCGAACGAAGGGGGCGTTTGCCCCGGCGCAGGGTGGCGATTGTTTTTTTACTTTCGTTTTTTTTCGTACTTTTGCGCAACTAAAATGGTAACACCCTGTTTCATACAAAAAAAGAGGGTGCAAAAATGAAGAAAATATGAAATATGCTTTAGTGACGGGCGGTTCCCGCGGCATTGGCCGGGCGGTTTGTTTGCAGTTGGCAACCAAAGGTTTTTCAATCCTCATCAATTATGTATCCAATGCCGAGGCTGCCCTGGAGACGCGGCGGCTGGTGGAAGAAAAGGGCGGCAGGGCCGAACTGCTGCCTTTCAACGTGTCCGACGCGGCGTCCGTTGATCAGGCGCTGGACGAATGGGGCGAACAGCATCCGGACGACTACATCGCGGTACTGGTCAACAATGCCGGCATCCGGCAGGACGCCATGATGATTTTCATGCAGGACTCCCAGTGGCACGACGTGCTCGACATTAGCCTGAACGGTTTCTTTTACGTCACGCGAAGGGTATTGAAGCAGATGCTGATGAAACGCGACGGGCGGATTGTCAACGTGGTTTCCCTTTCCGGACTGAAAGGCATGCCCGGTCAAACGAACTATTCGGCCGCCAAGGCCGCCGTCATCGGCGCCACGAAAGCGCTGGCCCAGGAGGTGGCGCCTCGCAAGGTGACCGTCAACGCCGTGGCGCCCGGATTCATTGCCACGGACATGACCAAAGACCTGGACGAAGCCGCACTGAAGGCCAACATCCCGCTGGGACGCTTCGGAAAGCCCGAAGAAGTGGCCGCACTGGTCGGGTTCCTCGCTTCCGCCGGGGCAGCGTACATCACCGGCGAAGTCATTTCCATCAATGGCGGTATTTATTCGTGACAACAGGCAGGAGAAGGCGCGCTGCAATCCCCCGGACAGGCATCCGCTCCCGTCCGGCGAAAAACGGCGACTGAAGACAGAGAGAACATACATATTAACGAACTAATGGAAAGAAAAGAAATCGAATCACTGGTCGATCATTTTTTGGTCGAGGAGATGGAAATACCAGCCGAAGCCATCAAAAGAGAGGCGAGACTGAAGGATGATTTAGGCCTTGACAGTCTGGATTACGTAGATATTGTCGTGATTGTGGAGAAAAACTTCGGCTTCAAGATCAAGCCCGAAGAAATGGCGCAGGTATCAACCGTCGATGAATTTTACAACTATATCGAATCGAAAATGAATGGATAGCCGGTCATGGTGAAAAAGGGAAAAGAGTGGAAAGGAGTAACCGGAGGTCATGCGCTGGGACAAAAGGCATTGAAAATTACGTTTTCGATGGTCAGCGTCCGCGTCGGATACGCCATCCTGGTGTTTGTCGTTCCCTTCTACCTGCTTTTCGCCCGGAAAGGCTACCTGGCCATTTACCGCTACTTCCGCATCCGGCACGGCTGTTCGCCGGTGAAATCCCTGCTGAAAACCTACCGGAATCACTACCTGTTCGGACAGATGCTGCTTGACCGTTTTGCCGTCTATGCAGGCCGGAAAAACATCTTCAAGGTCGAAAATCCCGACAATGCCCTGTTTCTTCAGCTGCTCGACGATCCGCGCGGAGCGATCCTTGCCGGAGCGCACGTCGGCAATCCCGAACTTTGCGGCTACCTGCTCAGGCAGCAGAAGAAACGCATCAACGGACTGATTTATGGCGGCGAAACCGGGGAGGTGCAGAAGAACCGTTCACAGGCGCTGGGGATTAACAACATCCGCCTGATTCCGGTAGCCGACGACCTGTCGCACGTCTTCCTGATCAACGAAGCGCTGTCGGACGGCGAGATCGTGAGCATGCCCTGCGACCGGACGTTTGGCAGCGCCAAAAGCGTCGCGTGCGATTTCCTGAACGGACGGGCGGACTTTCCCGCCGGCCCCTTCGCACTCGCCGTGCAGTTCAACGTGCCCGTGCTGGCCTTTTTCGCCTTGAAGATTTCGGCGACGCGCTACCGGATCCATGTGATCTCCATTCCCCCGCAAACGGACAAACTCTCGAAAAGGGAACAGATCCACGAAATGGCGCGCTCCTTTGCCCGCGAACTGGAACGCATCGTCAACCGGTATCCCGAACAGTGGTTCAACTTTTACGATTTCTGGCAATGACCCGGCATGTGACGAAACGCATCGCCCTGGTTTCGGCCAACAACTGCCGGATCCCCTATCCGGTCTATCCGCTGGGAATTTCCTACCTGGTCAGTTACCTTTCCCTGCACCTCCCGGATTACGAGGTGAAGGTGTTCGACTTCAACCGGGGGGATTACGCCGCTTTCGCCGACTTCCTGGACCGTCACGAGTTTGACCTCGTCGGCCTCTCGCTGCGCAATTTCGACGATTCGACCCACGTGTACGACGCCAATATATTCATCGCCCACTACCGGGAAATCATGCAAGTTGCCCGCGCCCATACGCAGGCGCCCATTGTGATCGGCGGCTCCGGGTTCTCCGTTTTTCCGGAGCTGCTGTTTCAGGAGCTGAACCCCGATTACGCCGTCAAGGGCGAGGGCGAGGCGGCGCTGAAGGAGCTGATCGTTGCCCTGGCCGGCGGTATCGACCCGGCACGCGCCGGCATCGACCGGCTGACCTGCCGCCGCAGCAATGCCGTCGACAACACTGTGCCGGAGGCCTGTCCGGAAAGGGGAATCCGCAACACGAACTACATCTCCAGTCCCGTACTGCACGTCGAAAACGACTGGGCGGAGTATTACTGGAAAACAAGCGGGATGCTGAATATCCAGACCAAACGCGGCTGTCCGTACCGCTGCATTTTTTGCAGCTATCCGCTCGTCGACGGGCGAACCGTTCGTACGCTGGATGCCAAAATGGTTGTCGGCAACATCGAGGAACTGTACTTCGCAAAGGGCATTTCGTATCTCTTTTTCACCGATTCCATTTTCAATATCCACAGGGAATACAACGAGGAACTGGCGCGGCGGTTGATCGAAAGCAAGGCGGACATCCGCTGGGGCGCCTATTTTGCGCCGCACAACCTGACGTTTGACGACCTGAAACTGTATCAGCAATCCGGTCTGACGCATGTCGAATTTGGTTCGGATTCGCTTTCGGACAGTCAACTGGAACACTACAACAAGAACTTCCGTTTTGCCGACATTCGCGAGCAGAGCATGTACTGCGGCAACCTGGGGATTTTCTTCGCCCATTTCCTGATTCTCGGCGGCTACGGCGAAACGGACAGGACGCTGGACGAGACGTTTGAACATTCCAAAGAGTTGGGGTTGACCGTTTATTTTCCCTACATCGGGATGCGCGTCTACCCCGACACGCAGTTGTGCGACATCGCCCTGCGCGAAGGACTGATTCAATCGCCCCGCGAGCTGATCCACCCGGTCTATTACCTGTCGAAGGAAATAGACCCGGCAACCATTGTGCCCCGCGCCAGAGCGACCGGTCAACGGTGGATCCTTGCCGACGACGAGCAGTCGCCAATGATGGACCTGCTGCGCAAACGGGGCAAAAAAGGACCGCTCTGGGAATTTCTGAGATACTGAAAAATTCAAAGATTCAAAATTCAAAGATTCAAAAATTCGTTTCACGCAGATGAAAGGGATTTCGGCGCAGATTCCGCAGATTTCAACGCCTTTTCATCTGCTGAATCCGCCTGAAACGACGGAGGCACGAAGATGTATTTCTCCGTGCCTCTTTCCTTTCAACAAGGATTCCCTAATCTTTGAATTTTTGAATCTTGAATCTTTGAATCTTGAATCCATAAATAATGTTTAGACGGGGAAAAGTCGGTGGATAAAACCGGACTTGAATCTTTTTTTGATGTACTTTTGCCCGCATATTAATCGTAAAACAAACTTTTTTAAAAACAGAAAATCATGTGTAAATCAATTAGATTATTTGGATTGTATCTGCTGGCAGGCATGTTGTTCGCCGCTTGCGAGCAGAAGCCGGCCGTGCGTTTTGCCGTCGTTTCCGACCCGCACTTCGGCCATAAGGAAGCCGTGAGCAAAGTCTCCCGGTCGCTGAAAGTACTTTTCAGTAAACAACCGCTCGTGGATGCCGTTTTTGTGGTGGGCGACCTCACCGACAACGGCAAAACCGCGCAGTATGAACAGCTGGCCGCCGTCTTCAACGATCCCTCCATTGTGCCGGCAGGCGTGGCCGTGTATCTCATGCTGGGAAACAATCACGACAAGACGCGCGAGGGAGGAGCGGAAATTTTCATGGAAAAGACGGGGCAGCCCATGCGACATTACGTCGACATCAAGGGATACCCCTTCGTTGCCTTCGGCGAGGGCGGCAGCCACGAGAACGAGTTTAACGCGGACGTCAGGCAGTGGCTGGCCGAGACGATGGCCGACGCTGCGACGAAGTATCCGGGGAAACCGATTTTCGCCTTTTCGCACGTGCCGCCCGCGAACACCTGTTACGGCTCGCTGGACAGCGAAGGCTGGGGAACGCACTTGTTCCTGCCCGTATACAACCTGTATCCGCAGGCCATCGTCTTCGGCGGACATTCGCATTACCCCGTCGGCGACCCGCGGTCGATTCATCAGGGGATTTTCACGTCCATCAACGACGGCAGCATATATTACAGCGAGCTGGCGCCGGGCGAGGTCAGCGGGGGGATTCATCCCCCGGGACACAGCGAGGTGACCGAGGGGCTGATCGTAAGCGTGTTTCCGAATGGACACGTCGAGATCGAACGCTGGGATACGTACCGCGACGAGGAAATCCTGCC
>JAITQL010000218.1 GCA_031288935.1 Tannerella sp. | reverse complement strand
ACACTAATCACGCTCGCCATCAAAGGCGCATTATCCGTCCCTGCAAAAGGGCAAACGATTTGGAGGCCTGCATAAGCGCTACCGAGGCACGCGGCGAAGCGCCGAGGTAAACAGCCTTGCTTGTGCGGGTCTGGTGGATGATCGTGGCAATGTATTGCAGCAGTGTAGGGTCGATGTAGACTTTCCCGACGTAGTCGCACAGTTGCATCAGTCCGGCATGGGTGAGGACGGGCGCAATCTCTTCCAGCGCCGTGAGCCGCACGTTGGCGTGGTGGCGCTCAAGGATGCGGACTTCTTCATCCAGCGTGGGATACTGCATGACGATTTTCATCAGGAAACGATCCAGCTGCGCTTCGGGCAATTTGTAAGTACCTTCCTGTTCAACGGGGTTCTGGGTGGCAAGAATGGTATACAGCGGACTCATCGGCCAGGTGACGCCGTCGACGGTGGCCTGCCGTTCTTCCATTACCTCGAAGAGGGCGGACTGCGTCTTTGCCGGAGCGCGGTTAATCTCGTCCACCAGCACCATATCGGCAAACACCGGGCCTTTGTGGAAATTAAATTCGCTTGTTTTCAAATTAAAAACCGACGTGCCCAGAATGTCCGAAGGCATCAGGTCGGGCGTAAACTGTATCCGCGAAAAGCGGGCTTCGATCAGTTTGGATATTAGCTTTGCCATTAGTGTTTTTGCCACTCCCGGAACGCCTTCGATCAATACGTGTCCGCGGGACAGGATCACGGTAAGCAACAAGTCCACCACGCGCTCCTGGCCGACAATCACGGAGGCCATCAGCGCCCGTATCCGGTTGATTTTCTCCAAAAAATCATTCAGATTCAGAATTTCCGTTCTTTCTTCCATCATACTGTATTTTATTTGTCTGTTTAGTTTTACTGTCTGCCGGCAAAAAGCCGGACTTTTACCGCAGGAGATTCATCCGGGGTCGCAAATGTGCTGCTGCAAGCCGGTATATTCAGCGACGCGGGCAAAGATAGCGAACTAAAACCGGCCGGACAGCCGATTGGCAAATAAATTTCGGAGCGTAGGGGTGTCACGGTAACGAAGCCGGGCGCTTCCGCCATCTAACAGGATTGAATACCGGATTTTTTAACGCAATCGGCGGGGAGGCGGCATGGTTCGGGGTATTTTGCAGCCGGACGGTTGTCATGGGGTATCGCACTTTATTCAATCATGTCCGGCTGAAAAAAATCAGGGGTGAAACCTGAAGTCCCACCCCTGAAAATACTTATGGATTCTGCGTCAACAGACCGTTATAGTTAACGCTTTCTTCCGGCAATTGCATGGTCAGGTCGGAAACCGGAATGACTATTTCCTTGAACCAGTGGTTTGCGGATCCCGAACGGTCAACCGGAATATTCCAGCGCTTGTTGTTGTAATATTCGATGCCGTTTTCGCCCCACATCTCGATGCGCCATTGCAACTGAATCTTCTCCAGCGTGGATTTGCCCGCGGTTGCGGGATAGGTATCCGTTGCATAGGTTCCGCCGGTGCGGGCAGCGATCAGCTTGTCCAGCGTATTCTTTGCCGCGCTTTCGTTGCCGGATTTTGCATAGGCTTCTGCCAGCATCAGGTATACTTCCGAAAGACGCATGATCACCCAGTCGTTTTGAATGGAAGTTCCATTGGCAAGCCCGGGATTCGTTCCTCCGGTGACGCCTACCGTACTGGCAAATTTCAGGTTGGCATACGGCAAAAGTTCCTGCGTGTTTTTATCGGCAAATTCATACGTGATGCTCTCGATCAGGAAGTTATTCTTCCGGTAATCGCCATCGGCTATCTTGTCATACAGCCGGACGTCGATCAGGATGTTGTTTCCGAACGTGGAGCCATTGGTCGTCCCCGTGGCAAAGCAGTTCAACGCCTGTCCGGGCGAAGCAGCCGACGTTTCTCCGGTACGGGTAGCCTCTGCAAACGGAAGCCCGTAAATGACCTCCGGGTTTTGTTCCAGGTTCATGAAGCCGGAATTGACGGCAAAATACTGAATTTTGTCATCCACGGTTTCCTGCTTTGCCACATACTGTTCTTCGGTCATAAACGATTCTCCGAAATGGTTGACGAGTTTTTGAAGATCCTCGATGGCTTTTGCATAATCCCCCGTGTGCAAGGCAACGCGGGCGCGCAGAAAATAAGCCGAACCGGCATCCAGATCGTTTTTGGCTTCGGTAAAGCCGTCTGTTCCACCAAAGGTATAGTTGGCAATGGCCTTGTCCAGATCCTTGTTGATCTGCGCATAGCATTCGTCCAGGGTGGCACGCGCCTGATAGGGCTGCGACGGGTCGAAGGTGAGGTAAACCGGCATCCCCGGTTTGCTGCCGCCTCCTACGGCATACGCATCCTGGTAATTATCCAGCAGCCAGCTGTAGCCGTATGCCCGGACAAAATGCGCCCATGCCTGCGGCCTTTTCAGGGAAGCTGCACTTCCTACCACTTCGTCCGACAGGATAGCTAACGCCTTGTTGGCGCTGTGAATCATGTTCCATCCGGCCAGCCAGAAATTCCTGTTGAAGGAGGAGGTCGACGTCCGCTGATTGACGAAAGTGTACTGTTCCTTTCCATACGGGGGAGAGGTACGGTCAAGACGCGCCTGGGTAGCCATGACGGCATCGTTTCCCATGATGGCGCGTACGTTCAGGAGGCTTACGTAAAACTGGTTGCGCCAGTCGTTACCGCCTTCTACCTGTACTCTCGAAATCAACATCGGCAGATCGCCGGTGATCCCTTTGAGTATATTTTCCCGCTGCGCGCTGTCCGCCGTGGCCAGCAAGGCGGCCACCTGCTCGTTCGTAATGGCGTTCGGGGGAGTCACATCCAGCTGATCCCCGCAGGATACGGCCGTCCATACAGCCCATCCAACCAATCCAAGTATAATTAATTTCTTCATAGTCATTCAATTTTAAAATGTTATATTAAGTCCCAGGGAAGCATTTCTCATATACGGATAAGAGGCCGTGTTTACGCCGAAACCGCCCGCCATGTCCATGCGCGGATCAATGCCGGGAACGGAGGTAAATATCCATATGTTATCCAGCGTGGCATAGGCACGCACAGTCGAAATACCTGCCCTGTGTGTCAGGTTTTGCGGAAGCGTATAACCCAGCGTAATGTTTTTTACATTCAGATAGGAGGCGCTGAACAAAGACAAATCGGTGTAGAACGCATCTCCTGCAATGGTGCCGCTCAAGTATCTGCTTTGGGCGTTCCCGTAAAATTGCATGGGGAATTTGGCCGACGTATTGGCGTACGTCAGGTTGGCGTTATCCCCTTCGGGCGACCAGGTGTTGTTCCAGAGTTCCGTGGCTACGGCCGATCCGATACGTTCATTGTGATAAACGCCCAGATAGGCATAGTTCAGACTGAAGAACTTCCCGCCCAGCTGATAGGCAAACTGCAGGCCGAGATCCAGATTCTTGTAGGTGATACTGGTACCGAAACCGCCGGTCAACTGGGGCGACACGTCGCCGATTTCCACTTTGTTTGCCTGACTGTAATATTTAGTCGGCACAATGTCGCCTTTCTTTGCATCCGAATACGTTCCGGAAGCTACATCCGCGTCCGACACTACGTGGCTGAACAGCGGCAAGCCGGTTTCCTGATCCACACCCATGTATTTCACGATATACCCGTTATAGTAGGGCAGTCCTTCGCCGCGCAGGAAACAGCCGGCCACGTTCGATCCGCCACCGCTGGCCGACCAGGCCTCGCCGGCCGTAACCCATTTACCTCCCAGCTCGGCGCTCCCCATGCCTGTCGGCACTTTCGTAAGAATGCTTTCACTGTGCGCTCCGTTCAGGTTGACCGACCAGTACCAGTCGCGATTCGTGACGAGGTCCACATTCAAGTCCACTTCGATACCGCGTCCGCGCATACCGGCCGCATTGTTCATGATGTTCCTTTGCCCCATTTCGGTGGAAAGCGGCGTATTCCATATCATGTCGACCGTTTCTTTCTGATACCAGTCAATGGTTGCGGAGAAACGTTTCAGGAAACGGAAATCAATCCCCACATCCACCGTATGTACCTTTTCCCACGTCAAATGCGGATTCACGGCCGCCCCTTGCGTAAGGCTCCACGAAGCCACGTCGGAAGGGCCGTTCCCGGTATATGAAGTTGCTGCATAAGTCCACATCTGATACCCCGAATAGGCGGAAATGCCGTTCTGGTTGCCAATCGCGCCGTAATCGGCACGGATTTTCAGGTCGTCCAGCCATTCAAGGTCTTTGGCAAACGGCTCGTTCGTCACGCGCCATGCTGCACCGAACGACCAAAACATCCCCCATCGGTCTTCCAGATACCGGAATTTGGACGATCCGTCCGTACGGACACTGGCGGTGAGCAGGTAGCGGTTGTCGTAATGATAGTTTACCCGGGCCAGATAGCCTTCAATGGTTTCAAGGTTTTCATCCCCTCCCGAAGCGCCGTAGGTGCCGCTGGGAATATAATTGATCGTAATGAAATTGGCAAAGTTGTCCATTCGGGGAATCAGCGACCGGCCGTAGACCAGGTTCAGGTTGGTCTGGTGTACCGAGTTAAATTCATGACCGGCGATGGCATCCAGATGATGCGAGCCGAAGTCATGCGCCCAGTTCAGCGTTTGCAACGTGCTGAGATTGGTATATTCCCACTGGTTGCGCGCCAATGCGCCTCCGGTAGTACCATAGCGTCCCGTTTCATTGTTCCGGTAACGGTCGCGCAGCAGGAAGGTTTTGTCCAGCGCCAGCGAGACCCGGAACGTGAAATCTTTCAGGAACGACGCTTCCATGTACGTAGACAGGTTGACATCGTTGAACGTCTGCAAGTCCTTGTCCAGCTCGCCGGTTGCTTTCCAGTCGGTCAGGTTGGAATACGGGACGCTCGTTTCACCGAAGGGCGACCAGACGGAGCCATAGCGGTCGTCGCGCATTTTTTCGCCGCTGACGGGATTCCGTTTCACGTCTCCGTTTTCGTCATACGCCCACAAGGTGGCAATGGTAGGGCCTTCCAGAGGCCATACGACCAGGTTTTCACGCACATCGCCGCCGTTGCGCCCGTAACGGGTAAACGGGGTCTGCATTTTCCGGTTGCTGTATGACATGTTTACGCCGGCTTTCAGCCACTGGGTCACATTCGCGTTGATGTTGGAGCGCAGGCTGTAACGGTCGAACTTGGAACCCAGCAGGTAGGAAGGATCGCCCAGATAGCCGCCGGAGAAATAATAGTCAATCTTGTCGGTGGCGCCGCTGACGTTAATGTTGTATTCCTGACGGAACTGCGGCTTGAAAAATTCATCATACCAGTTGTCATGGAAGTTCAGCGTGGCATTCGGATTCAGTTTGCCGTCCGTCCCCACCAGATAGATGTTTTTCATCATGGCGCTGGCGCCTGTTCTTTCCAGATTGCTTCCATCCGCCAGCCCGGGCACTTTATACAGCAGGAAATTCCCCAGCTCGTTTCTGCCGAAATTCTCCAGACTGCCTGTATAGTCGAACAGGTGCTGACTGGCAAACAGGGCGGCATCCGCGTGTCCCATCTTCGGATTGTTGACAAACGTTTCGCCCTGCACGTTACTGCCGTAGCGCACATTGTTGTAGATCGACCGCCACGCATGTTCGTACTTCTGGCCAATCATGCCTTCCGTATCAAACGTTTGCGGAGTCGCATTGTTGCCGGCCATGTTCACACCCCATTTCCCGTCGAATGTGACAACCGCTTTCCCCTGTTTCCCCTTTTTGGTCGTCACCATGATCACTCCGTTCGAGCCGCGGGAACCGTACAGGGCTGTCGAGGCCGCATCCTTCAGCACCGTCATGGATTCCACGTCTTTCGGATTGATGGTAGACAGGATGCTTTTGGTCACGTTATTGTAGGCCACTCCGTCCACCACGATCAGCGGGTTCGAGTAATCCGGATTGGCCGTACTCAGGCCGCGAATCCGAATTGCCATGTCCATGCCGGGCTGTCCGTCGACCGACGATACCTGCAAACCCGGAACCGCCCCTTCCAGCGATTTGGTAAGCGTAGAGGTAGACTGCGAGGCGATCAGCTTCGTATCTATCGTAGCAACCGAACCGGTCAAATCCTTCTTCTTGACCGTACCAAACGCCACGACGACCACTTCCTCCAACTGGAGATTGTCTTCCTGCAGCACGATCCTCAATTTTCGTTGCCCGCCTGCCTTCATTTCCTGAGTGGCGTATCCGATGAACGAAAACACCAGCACAGCATTGTTATCCGGCACATTCAGGCTGAAATTCCCGTCTATGTCGGTAACCGTACCGTTCGTCGTCCCCTTCACGGTCACATTCACTCCAATAACCGGCTCGCCGCTTGCATCGACGACCGTTCCCGTTACATTCCCGCCTTGCTGCCGTTCCAGCGGGGAAGCTGCCAGCCGGGAATCACTCCGTTTTTCGCTTTCTCCGGAAAACTCGCTCAACGTTCCTTCATGGCTGCGGAGGTTCCATTCCTGACCGGATTTGGCCGACAAGGCGGTCGCACCGATAAGCATTCCTGCACACATCCATTTCAATATTCGACCCCGTCCGGGGATAAAAAAGTTTCTTTTGTCATTCATATGTCTAAAATTTAAATTCTACAATACAATAAATTTCTGTTAATTAATTACGTGCCTGTTCTTTTTTTACCTGCCGGCATGATGTTACAGGCTTCGCTGTCACCCCGCAGTTACCATTTCTCTTTTTTCTTTTCTCTCATAGGCATTCTCAATTAAAATAAATACGATTCATACGTTCTTCCACTATTCCCGTACGCCCGTACACGACTTGCGGACGAGCGTCCGCGGATGGCGGACGCAAGTACACGAATGGCGGACGGGCGTCCGCGAGTGATGTACGCGCGTACACGGGCGGCGTACTCGAGTACGCGAACATTACATATATGGCTGCAAAAACTGTTTCCGCATTGGCAAGCGATGTGTCTAACGCCGCGGATGGCGTGTGTCTGGCACTGCTTGCGAGCAGGTTGACCGAAGCAGGAAGACATAAAAAAACCGCCGGCTGACTTGCATGAACGAAATGCGAAAAACCGTCGGAAGAAGTATGCTGAAAAAAAGAGGGAAATGATATGAAAAGCAACGAACCGGATTTGATTATTTGGTTGATTTTTCCGTATCTTACACGCAAGCGAGCTAAGGTAGAACTCCCTCCCTCTTTCTAACAAATAATTGCGTACTGCCAAAGTGCGCCCATTAAAGATACCTAAAGTAAAAATATTTGCCATTGGTGTATACATGCTTCTATTTTTATTAATATCGCTTGCAAAAATACACTATTTCCCAAGAAAAAAGGACACATTCCCGCGTTTTTTTAGCGGCGGCCCGATTTTTAACATCCAGACGACTCACAATGCTTCACGCGGCCTTGTCTTGCGGCGATCAGGCGAGAAAAAAGTTATTTCAGCCGGCGTATCCGAACTTGTAGCCTCTACGGTTGACAGCCATGCATGCTTCGTCGCGATTGAGGACAGTTTTCATACACACGGTGTCAAATAGCTGCTCCACCGTGATTTTACTCCGAAACGTTGCCTGCGCATAGTGATTCCTCATGGCGGTGATATTTCCAGCGTTTGTGCGTCCAGAGCCAGTAAGCCGGTTCGCGCAGGATACAACGTTCCATCCGGCGGGCATATTCTTCCGTAATCCAGTGCCGGGGCATTTCCTTCGGGCGGTCGGTGATCAACTCGAAGTCGACCGAATAATATCCTCTGCGTATCTTTTGGATGTCGACGAAAATAACGGGCAGGTTCAGCTTGACGGCGATGCGTTCCGGCCCGGTCAGCATGGCCGTCTCCTGATGCAGGAAGGTTGTCCAGTAATGCAGGTTCGCGCGACTGGGCGTCTGGTCGGCAATGAAAAGTACCAGGCTGGGCGTGCTTGCCTGCTTGAGACGGATGACGTCGCGGACGACGTCGCTTTTCCGGATGCCGAACGCTCCGAGCCGGCTGCGAAGGAAAAGAAAAAGGCGGTCGAATACCCGGTTCGTCAGCGGACGGTAGATCGGATGCACCTGCACTTCTCCGCCAAAAAAAGGCCTGGATCCCGTGAACCATTCCCAGTTGCCGTAATGTCCCATCAGCAGGATCAAGCATGTATGGCCTTGCTCCAGCAGGGGTTTGATCATCTCCGGATTGCGGATGCACGCCCGGCGAAGCGCTTCCCGGTGCGACAGATGGGCCAGCTTGACCGTTTCCATGATGTAGTCCGCAAAGTGATGATAGAACTTCCGTTCCGTCCGGCGGCGTTCCTCGTCCGTCCAATCGGGAAACGAATGCAGCAGATTCGCGCGAACCACCTTCAGCCGGTATTTTACAACTCTGTAAACAAGAAAGCAGAGCATGTCCGAAAACACGTAAAGCACGCGCAGAGGCCATATCGCAAGCGATTTGATCCACAAAAAAAGTATGCCGTATAAAATAGGCTGTCCCATATACCGTAATCGTTTAATCCATAAAAGTGACCGTCAATGCCGTCCGATCCCTGTTCCATCCCTCCAGGCGCACGGCGGAAATCCGGTTGATGCGCGCCTCGTCGTAAGGCGCTTCCGTCTTGACATAATTGGCGGTAAATCCGGCCATGTTCCCGCCCTTTCGGGTATGTTCAAACAGCGCGGCGGCAGTTTGTCCCCGCTGCGTTTCGTAGAAATCGCGCCGTTTGCGTTCGGAAAGATCCAGCAGCGACCGGCTCCGTGCGTGTTTGACCGCCGGATCAACGACCGGCGTGATCTTGAGCGCCTGCGTACCCTGCCGTTCGGAGTAACTGAACACATGCAGTTGCGAAACGGGCAGCGATTCGATGAACGAACGGCAGGCCTCGAAATATTCATCCGTTTCGCCCCGTATCCCCACAATCACGTCAACGCCGATAAACGCGCCGGGCAGCAGGCATTTGATCCTTTCCACCCTGTGGCGAAACAGGGCTGTGTCATACC
The DNA here is from genome assembly GCA_031288935.1 of Tannerella sp. Taxonomy (GTDB): domain Bacteria; phylum Bacteroidota; class Bacteroidia; order Bacteroidales; family Tannerellaceae; genus Tannerella. The sequence goes on along the minus strand of JAITQL010000218.1, from coordinate 847 downwards.
GGCGGCGCATCAGTTTCAGCACCTCGTCGCTTCCGCTTTGCAACGGGATATGAAAATGCGGGACGAAGCGTTTGCTGTTCGATACGAAATCAATGATTTCATCCGTAATCAGATTCGGTTCGATGGACGAAATGCGATAGCGGGCGATGCCCTCCACCCTGTCCAGCGCCCGCAGCAGATCGGGAAACGTCTCGCCCGTACTTTTCCCGAAATCACCCGTATTGACGCCCGTAAGCACGATTTCCTTTCCTCCCTCGCGAGCTGCCTGTTCCGCCTGCGCCACCAGACTGTCAATCCTCCCGTTCCGGCTCCGTCCGCGTGCAAGGGGAATGGTACAGTAGGAGCAAAAGTAATCGCATCCGTCCTGTACTTTCAGGAAATAGCGTGTCCGGTCGCCCGCCGCGCACGACGGCGTGAACGATTGCATCTCGCCAACCTGTGATGTGATGATCCGGCCGCGGTACATCTGGTCAAGATACTGTGCAAGGTCAGCCTTCTGTGCCGTACCCAAAACCAGATCGACCCCTTCTATGCGCGCCACTTCTTCCGGTTTAAGCTGTGCATAGCAACCGGTAGCAATAACAAAAGCCTCCGGATGCAGTTTATGGACACGGCGAATCAGTTGGCGGCATTTTTTGTCGGCCAGCTCCGTCACGGAACACGTATTGACGACACAAATATCCGCATTTTCGCCCTTGCGAGCCTTTCGGATACCGTGCAAAGCCAATTCTTTTCCGATGGTAGAAGTCTCCGCAAAATTGAGTTTACATCCCAGCGAGTAATAGGCGGCTACCTTGTTTTCAAAAATACGATTGTCAATCATCCGCACATCAATTATGCCGGCAAA
>JAITQL010000053.1 GCA_031288935.1 Tannerella sp. | reverse complement strand
GGAAAGGTGGCAGAGTTGCCCGTTGACATAACAAATCCGGTGCAAACACCCGCTTTCGCCGCATCGCAAACGGGAGAACAGCCGGGACGCCTTCAGACGCCTGCCGTTGCGCGGATTATCGACATAAAAATTTTCACGGATACGGATATGATACCGTATCCGTTTGAAGTTCAAATATTTTATCCGCTGTTCGCCGACAAATTCGCGGTCGGCAGGCAGGCAGTCCACTGTTTCTTTGCCGAAAAGCCGGATGTATCTTTCCATCAGCGCCATTCGTTCCCGTGTGTGCCGATTGAAAAACTCATTCAAATCGGCATTGCCGCAATCAAAACCAACGATGGGTTGCTCAGGAGACAACGCAACGAATGTACATTCATTTCTCAGAATCATATCTTATCCCATACTTGATTTTCGGGTTTTGCAAAAACGCTTCCCATGTTCGCTGTATCTCCTGCACTTCTTCCCTGCTTTTGCTTTCTTTTGCCTGCTCCAGTGTCTTGTAGAAGTCTCTGGCGGCTTTGCCTCTTAATACAGGCGCTCGCTTTATTTCCAATGCCATAACAATACTGTTTATGATTGCGGCGGCAAAGACACAAAACAATTATGAATTAATAATGAAGAATGATGAAATGCAAGAATATACACAGAGCAGTGTTTGCCATACGGTAACCGGTATTCTGAAAGGAACGCCGCGCCCCGTCCTTGCGAACGCAGTGAAGCAATCCAGCGGTATTATTTTCCGGTTCGCTTCGTACCTCGCGATGACGGCGCCGTTTTACGCAGGATCGCCTGTCCTCACAAACGGCATAAGGGCAACGCCCTTCATGGCGGCTGCACCGGCGAAGAGAATGAATAATGATGAAATGCAAGAATAGTATGAGAATTTCCCATTCTCCAGTTAAAATGCAATCCGGTTCGTCGGAAATCATTACCTTTGCCGGCACAAATTTATGAGTTTATGACATTAGCAGAGATTACATGGACGGTTGATCCGGCTATTTTCAGTATCGGGTCAAGGGAGATACGCTGGTATGCGCTGGCGTTCATCATCGGCTTTGCGACAGGCTACAAAATCGTTGAGCGGATGTGGAAAAATGAAAAGATACAGCCCGGATGGTTAGATCCGTTGCTGTACTACACCTTTTTGGGCACCCTCATCGGTGCGCGGCTGGGACATTGCCTGTTTTACAGCCCGGGGCATTACCTTGCCAATCCGGTGGAAATACTGAAAGTGTGGGAAGGCGGTTTGGCCAGTCATGGCGGCGTACTGGGAATCATTATCGCCATTTATTTTTATTCCCGGTTTGTGTCGCACAGGAACATGTTGTGGACATTCGACAAGTTGGTCACGCCAACAGGGCTGGTCGCTGCGCTGATCCGGCTGGGCAACCTGATGAATCACGAGATTTACGGCCATCCGACCGATTTGCCGTGGGGTTTCCGTTTCATCAAGAACCTTTCACAGTGGCGACAGGGCGCCGAGCCTGTCTTCACCGCTCCCAGCCATCCGACGCAAATCTATGAGGCCGTCTGCTACCTGCTCACCTTTGCGCTCTGCATGTGGCTCTATTTCAAAAAAGAAGCCTGGAAGAAGGAAGGCTTTATCTTCGGCATTTTCATGATCTGCATTTTTACCGCCCGGTTCTTTATTGAGTTTGTGAAAGAAGACCAGGAAGCGTTCGAATCCACGATGACGCTCAACATGGGGCAGTGGCTCAGCATCCCGTTCGTATTGGCCGGTCTGTTTTTTGTCTGGCGGGCGGTGACTGAAAAAAAGAAACCGATTAATTCCTGTCGCAATGAAAAAAATAGCAAATGATATTTACTACGTCGGTGTAAACGACCGTCGCAAGGCGCTTTTTGAAAATCTCTGGCCTTTGCCGAACGGCGTTTCCTACAATTCCTTTTTGATTACGGACGAGAAAACGGCGCTGATTGATTCGGTTGATATTTGTTATTCCGACCTTTTTTTCCGGAAGCTGGATGAAGTCTTGAACGGGCGACCGCTGAATTACTTGGTCGTAAATCACATGGAGCCGGATCATTCCGGCAGTATCCGTTTGCTGAAAAAGTATTATCCCGGTCTGCAAATCGTCGGAAACAAACAAACGTTCGGCATGTTGGCCGGTTATTACGGCATCACGGACGGGCTGTACGAAGTGAAGGAAAGGGAAACGCTTGACCTGGGGCGCCACCGCCTGACGTTCTACATGGCGCCGATGGTGCATTGGCCGGAAGTGATGGTTGCCTACGAGGAAACCGAACGGATCCTTTTCTCGGCCGACGCCTTCGGCACCTACGGGACGCTGGACGGCGGGGTGATGGATACGGAATTAAACACCGACCGGTTTTGGGACGAGATGATACGTTATTACGCCAATATCGTTGGCAAATACGGCAGTCCCGTTCAAAAGATATTGCAGAAGCTGAGCACGCTGGACATCCAAACCATCTGCTCCACGCACGGGCCGGTCTGGAGCGAACAGCGCGCCAAAGCCATCGGCATATACGACCGCCTGAGCCGCTACGAGGGCGAAAAGGGCGTGACGGTCGTCTATGGCAGCATGTACGGACATACGGAGCAAATGGCCGAGGCCATCGCCGGCGCGCTGTCGGAAAACGGGATTCGCAACATCACCCTCTATGATGCAAGCAAAACCCATGCGTCGTATATCCTGAAGGATATTTTCCAATACAAAGGACTGCTCGTCGGCAGTCCGACGTACAGCGGACACCTGTTCCCGCCCGTCGAAGCCATTCTGGAGAAAATCAGGATACGCGAAGTGAAAAACCGTTTGTTCGGTTACTTCGGATCGTATACATGGGCGAGCGTAGCCGTCAAACGCCTGGCCGCCTTTGCAGAGGCCATGCAGTGGGAAATCGCGGGCGAACCTTTTGACCAGAAACAGGCCGTGAGCGCCGAGACGTATGCAAAATGCCGGGCGTTGGGCAAAGCAATGGCCGACCGGCTGAATGAAATGAATTTTTAAAACAGTAAAATACGTATGAGACTGCTGATCGAACCAAATTACGAGACCTTGTCGGAATGGGCGGCCAATTACATTGCCGCCAAAATCAGAAAAGCGGCGCCGACGGCCGAACGCCCGTTTGTACTGGGATTGCCGACCGGCTCTTCCCCGCTGGGAACCTACCGGCGCCTGACTGCGCTGAACAAAAGCGGCGCCGTGTCGTTCCGGCACGTCGTCACCTTCAACATGGATGAATATGTCGGTTTGCCGAAAGATCATCCCGAAAGCTATCACTCGTTCATGTGGAATCATTTTTTCAGCCACATAGACATTCAGCCCGAAAACGTGCATATCCTGAACGGAAATGTGCCTGATCTTGAAAAGGAATGTGCCGATTACGAAGCGGCTATCCGGAATGCGGGCGGCATCGACCTTTTCCTGGGCGGCATCGGGCCGGACGGACACATTGCGTTTAACGAGCCGGGGTCGTCGATCGTTTCGCGTACGCGGGTGAAAACGCTGACCGCAGACACGCTGATCGCCAACTCGCGTTTCTTCAACAACGACGTGACCCAAGTTCCGAAGACCGCGCTGACGGTTGGCGTGGCAACGGTGCTCGATGCAAAGGAAGTGCTGATTGTGGTGAACGGACATAACAAGGCGCGTGCCCTGCAGCAGGCTGTGGAGGGCGCGCTCAGTCAGATGTGGACGATTACGGCGCTGCAAGTGCATTCGAAAGGAATAATCGTGTGCGACGAAGCCGCCTGTACCGAATTGAAAGTCGGGACGTACAATTACTTCAAAGATATTGAAAAGGATCATCTTTGTCCGAAAACGTTGTTGTAGTCGCAGAAGTGTCGCACTGTTGAATTTTTTCAGGACTTTTTGTATGGTTGCGGGGATGGTGACGGGAGTGCGGGGCTTGTCGGCGCAAAGCCCGCTGGACAGCGTGCAATTGATACAGGAGGTGGTGGTGACGGCAAACGGCAGCAGGTACAGGGAGATCATTCCGGCTCAAAAACTTTCGGGCGAGAAACTGGAAGCGCTCGGCAGTTTTTCGGTGGCCGATGCCATCCGCTATTTTTCCGGCGTGCAAATCAAGGACTACGGCGGCGTAGGCGGACTGAAAACCGTCGACATCCGCAGTATGGGCACGAATCACATGGGCGTCTTCTATGACGGTATTCAACTGGGAAACGCGCAGAACGGACAAATCGACCTGGGGAAATTTTCGCTGGACAATATCGAGGAAATATCGCTTTACAACGGACAGAAAAGCGACATTTTTCAATCCGCTAAAGATTTCGGTTCAGCCGGCGTTATTTACCTTCGCACACGCCGTCCGCGATTTGCGGCGGGAAAGAATACAAATCTCAAAACCTTCTTCCGTACCGGCTCGTTCGACCTGGCCAATCCTTCCTTCCTCTGGGAACAGAAACTCAGCGACAGGGTCAGTTCCTCCCTGAATGTGGAATACATTTATTCTTCGGGAAAATATCCGTTTCGTTACCGGAGGGTATTCCCGGGCGGAACGGTGGCGTGGGACACGACGGCCGTCCGCCAAAACGGAGACATCCATTCCACAAGGCTGGAAGGCGGACTGAACGGGTTTACCGACCGCGGAAAGTGGAACGTCAAAGGATATTTCTATGATTCCGAAAAAGGCATCCCCGGCGCGATCGTAAACAATGTATGGAAGCGTTCGCAACGGCAATGGGACAGGAATTTCTTTGTGCAGGGCGGTTTTCAGGAACAGTTGTCCAGGGATTGCGAAGTACTGGCGAATCTGAAATATGCCAGCGACCGGATGCGTTACCTGAATCCCGACACGTCCCTGATGTACATCGACAACACGTTCCGGCAGCAGGAACTGTATGCCTCGGTAGCCGGCAAGTATACGATCCGGCCGCAATGGGACGTCAGCTTGTCGACCGATTATCAATGGAACACGCTCTCGGCCACGTTGCAGGATTTCGTCTATCCGGAACGCAACACCCTGCTCGTGGCGCTGGCCACCGCATTCGAGTGGCGCCGGCTGCGGGCGCAGGCCAGTTTGCTGGGAACGCATGTGTTTGAAAACGTGACGCGCATCCGCCCTGTCGAAGGGAATCTGCTCCCCGGCGCACAAACGGGAACTCCGGACTTCAGACGGGAATATACGCCCGCCTTTTTTCTTTCCTGGCGGCCTTTTCAACCGCACAATTTCCACTTGCGAACGTTCTACAAGCGGATTTTCAGGATGCCTTCATTCAATGATTTGTACTATACCGATGTGGGCAATGTCTCCCTCCGGCCGGAATTTACGACGCAATACAACCTGGGATGCCAGTATGTAAAGGAATATGAGCCGTCTTCTCCTGTCCGGCGGCTGGACGTCAAGGTGGATGCGTATTATAACGAAGTGACCGACAAAATTGTCGCGATTCCGAAAGGAAACGGACAATACCGATGGATGATGATGAACCTCGGCTATGTGGAGATACGCGGCGTGGACGTTTCCGGACAAATTAGCTGGCAACTGCCGCAGGACATCCGGCTGCATACCGGCCTGACGTATACGTTTCAGCGAGCGCAGGACTTCAGCGACCCGACCGACCGTGACCCCGAAGCCGGAACGTATGGCGGACAGATCGCTTACATTCCCCGGCACAATGCTTCGGCAATCGTCAGCGCACAGTGGAAATCATGGGACATGAACTACAGTTTTATCTATGTCGGCGAACGCTATCACCATTCGTCCAATATCCGCGAAAACCATGAACAGCCCTGGTATACGCACGATCTGACGCTGGGAAAGGAATGGCATGTCCATGCGATGAAATTCAAACTGTCGGCCGAGGTGAATAACCTGTTCAATCAACAGTACGATGTGGTATTGAACTATCCGATGCCGGGGCGAAATTGCAAGTTGATCCTCAAGATGGAATTATGAGAAAGTGGATTTGCCTGCTGTGGCTGCTGGGTCTGTCGGCCTGTCGCGAAGAAGTGGAAGTCTTCCTCCCCGAAGAAGTGCCGGTCTCCGAACCCGAATATACCGACATCGCCGGATTTTACCTGCTGAACGAAGGAAACATGGGCAGCAACAAGGCGACGCTGGACTATTACGACTTTGAAAGCGGCACGTATCGCCGCAACATCTACGCGGACGCCAACCCGGATGTTCCCAGGGAACTGGGCGATGTGGGCAACGACCTCCGCATCTATGGCAGCAGAATGTATGCCGTCATCAACTGTTCCAACAAGATTGAGGTGATGGACGCCGCCACCGCCCGCCGCCTCGGACAGATTGACATTCCCAATTGTCGCAACATCCGTTTCCACGGCGGTTATGCCTACGTGACGTCGTATGCCGGGCCGGTGGAACTGAATCCGGAATACCGGCAGCGCGGTTTTGTGGCCAGGGTGGATACGGCGACTTGCCTGGAAGTAGCCCGTTGTCCGGTCGGCTATCAGCCGGACGAACTGGAGATAGCAGGCCATAAAATCTACGTCGCCAATTCCGGCGGCTACATGTTTCCGAACTACGAAAGCACGGTATCGGTCATAGACCTTTCCACGTTCACCGAAATCAAACGGATTGAGGTGGCAACCAACCTGCATCGCCTCCGCGCCGACCGTTACGGCAACCTTTGGGTCGGATCGCGCGGGAATTATTACACGAAGGCGTCGCGGCTATACCTGGTCGATACGGCAACGGATTCGCTGGCGGATTCGCTGGAGATCGCCGTGTCCAACTTCTACCTGTCCGGCGATTCGCTGTATGTACTCGGCATGGAGTGGAATCAGGTTTCCATGACGGACGAGGCGACTTACGGCATTGTGGACGTGGCACGGAAAACGATCGTCACGCGCAACTTCATCGCGGACGGGTCGGAGCGCAGCATCCGAAGTCCTTACGGCCTGACCGTACACCCGCAAACGGGCGATATCTATCTCCCGGACGCGCGCAACCACATTTCGCCCGGCTACCTGTACTGTTTCGCCCGGAACGGCCAGCAGAAATGGAACGTCCGCACCGGCGACATTCCGGCGCATTTTGCGTTTCACACACGGGAAAGGAAAGAATAATTCGTTTTTTTTTCGCTTGGCATCGCTCGAATAGAAACTTTTTCTTACCTTTGCCCGGCTCTGATTTTTGGCTGAATACATCGAGCGTATCATTCATCAGGCATCAAGATAACAAATTAATAAATAAATAAAATGGAGAATAAGAAAGTAAATTTGCGATTTGGCATTATTTGTGCGGTGATCCTGCTGGCGGCAGTCAGCCGGCTCATTCCGCATCCGGCGGGATTTGCTCCCATTGCCGGCATGGCGCTCTTCGGAGCCGCGTATTACAGCAAACGATATTGGGCATACCTCGTCCCGATCGCTGCGATGTGGATTAGCGACGTGTTTCTGAACAGTATCATGTTCAGTTCCTATTCCAACCTGTATGTATGGATATACAGCGGAATTTTCACCTACGGAGCTTTCGCACTCATCGTCCTGCTGGGCACGTTTACGCTCAAGAAAGTACGTCCGCTCAACCTGGGGCTTTCGGCGCTGGGCGCATCGGTGATTTTCTATGCCGTTTCCAACTTCGGCGTATGGATCTCGTCGGCCGCGTATCCGCACACCCCGGGCGGTTTGCAGGCTTGCTACGTAGCCGCCCTGCCGTTCTTCCGCAACTCGCTGGCCGGCGATTTGACCTATACGGCTGTACTGTTCGGCGCTTTTGAGTTGCTGACGTACAGGTTTCCGGCGCTCAAGACACAAAAAACTGCCTGTGAGAGGTAGAGATGTTGATACCGGAAAGGGATGTTTCGCGACAAGCCGGCAGCCCTGACCCGGAAAAAGAGTTCATTTGTTAAATTTGAGCCTGGCAGGAAAGAGAAATCCTGCCGGGCTTTTTTTGTTCCCGTCCAATGGTTATGCGCAACTCAATTATTTCATATACATTTGCGGGAAAAATAATAAAATTCTATGAGCAAAGAACGAATCATCAAAGTATTCATGGCCTCGTCCAGAGAATTGGAGGGTGACCGCGCCATATTCGGCAATCTGGTACGCCGGATGAACGATTTATACAAGAATCGCATTTACATCAAACTGTTTCAGTGGGAAGACCATGATTCATCATTCGGTAAAATGCGGAAACAGAGTGAATACGATGAAAAGGTAAAGGAAAGCGATCTGTTTCTGGTCTTCTTCCACCGGTTGGCAGGGAAGTACACGATAGAGGAATTTGAAACGGCCATGATGCAGTTTGACGAAATCGAACGACCCAAAATATACATTTTCATGAAAGTCCTCGCCCCCGGCGAACGGGAAGATGAGAGCCTGAAAGAATTTAAGGAAAGACTGGAAAATGAATTGGGACATTTCCCGAACAGTTACGACCATCCGGACACCATGAAACTGCATTTCGTCATGCAGTTCCAGTTGCTGGAAGAAAACCGTCACACGGTGAAACTGGAGGTCAAGGATTCGGAAGTGCAATTGGACGGCACGCCGATGGTCAATCTGAAAAATGTCCCTTTTGCCGCCAACAACGACGCCTTTCAAAAACTGACCGCCCGAAAGGAAAAACTCAATGAACGGGTGATTCGCTACCGCGCCAAAGTAGCTAAAGACCCGAACGATCCCGACAACCTGCAGGAACTGCGCGAGGCGTTGCGCGAACTGGACGAGGTCGGTAAGGAACTGGAACAGCACGAAGGATTCCTGTTCGACCTGGCCAAAACCTTTGCACAGCAGGCGGGCAAGACGTGTACCGAACGCATGATGCGGGCAAGGGAACTGTTTGAAGAAGGGAAGGCCTCCGAAGCCAACGGCATACTGTCCCTCGACGATCTGAATCGAGATCTTGACGCCTTAAACCGGCGTGAAATCAAGTTGAATGAAATGGAACAGGCCGTAAGGGAAGGCAAAGAGGATGTGCGCAAGGCCAAGCAGGGGTTACTCGACGAATATCTGATAAAGACCAAAACGGCAATGGCAGACGGAAATTATCCCGTTCCCGAACGATTTCGCCAGGCCTGCGAAGCCTACAACAAGGCCATCGAGTTGCAGCGGCGGGAAAAAATCCATGTCCCGCCCGAAGATTTGGCCGGAACACTGTTCGATTATGCTTATTTATTGGATGACTTTAAGCATTACAGGGAAGAAATCCCGGTATGTACCGAAGCCTTGGAAATATATCGGGAATTGGCAACTGCCAATCCTGACGCATATCGACCTTATGTAGCCAATACGCTGAATACTCTGGCAAATCTGCATAGTAACATCAATCAATATGAGCAAGCCGAAAGAAAATACGGGGAAGCCCTGAAAATCTATCGTGAATTGACAACTGCCAATCCTGACGCATATCGACCCGGTGTAGCCTGGACGCT
>JAITQL010000168.1 GCA_031288935.1 Tannerella sp. | reverse complement strand
GTAGACCGTATCCGCCTTTTCCTCCAGCCGCTTGATCTCTTTTGCATGGGCGCGCACGTGCTTGTGGAATTTCTTGAAGCTGGACAGTTTGTCGACGGCCTCCAGAATCTCGGTTGTCCCCAGCTTGATGATTCCGGACAGCTGCACGGTTGTCTTCGGCAGGCTCTCCGGCGAATAAAGCAGTACTTTCTGGGCCGAGCGGTTGATGGCGTCGATCGCGTCGTCCAGTTCGTCCGCCAGCGCACTGATGTCCTCGCGGTCGAAGGGCGTGATGAACGTATTGTTAAGCTCCTTGAATATGCGCGCCGTTGCCCTGTCGCCCTTGACCTCTTCGGCCTTGATGTCCGCACACAGTCTCTTTTGCAGGGACTGATCCTGGGTGGAGAACAATTTCTGCAACAGCACGGCCGCCTGATCCAGTATGGTGGCCGTATCCTTCAGCATGGGAAAAAAGCGCGGATCTTTCGGCGCGAAAACACTCAATATCGTATTCAGTTTCATAGTTGTCAATTTTTCCGTGTTATTAATTCAATTCGGGATTCAAAAATCGGGATTCGGTTCCTCACATATATATCATTTGCAACTTGCTTTCAGTCCCCGGATGACGGCGGAGGTAAATCCGGCCTGTTCCATTTCGTTCAGTCCCCGGATGGTGATTCCGCCCGGCGTCGACACCCTGTCGATTTCCGCTTCGGGATGGGAGCCGTTGGCCTCCAGCAAGGCCACTGCCCCTTTCAGGGTTTGCAGTACGATGTCCTTGGCCTGTTCGGGATAGAAGCCGAGTTCCACGCCGCCTTCCGTCGCCGCCCGGATATAGCGGAAGGCGTACGCAATGCCGCACGAGGCCAGCGCCGTGCCCGCACCCATCAGCCGTTCGTCGACAGTCAGGGTGGCGCCCAGGGCGTTGAACATCAACGCCACCGCCTCCGTCTGTTGCGGCGACGCTCCCTGCGCCGCAATGAACGTCATGCTGCCTTGCACGCTGACGGCCGTGTTCGGAATCAGCCTGAAAAGCACGGGCGGCTCTTCCCCTTCCTTTTCCAGAAAGTGCGTCAGCTGCGCAAACGTGACGCCGGCTACAATCGAGATGACGGTCTGACGGCGGTAATCCAGTCCGGCCTTGATTTCATTCACGACCTCTCCGGTCAGCCACGGCTTGACGGCGATCAGCACGATGTCCGCATCCTGAACGGCCTTTTTGTTGTCCGAAACCGTACGGATGGATGGATTCGCGCGGCTCACCTTCTCCAGCGCCTCTTTGGAACGGTCGGAACAGGTGATTTCGCAGGCATTTGCAGCGGAACTTTTTGCCAGTCCGCACGCAATGGCGCCTCCCATGTTTCCGGCGCCGATGATTGTTATCTTCATATTTTTCAATTTGTTTTGAGAATTGTCTGCACGTATTTACAAGTAATTCTGCTTCGCTCAGACGAAACAAAAGTACGGAAAAAAACGGATATGTGAAAAAAACAGTGTATGTTTGCAAATAAAAAAGATATGAAAAAGGAATTTATCGTCAGTTTGTTTGTTTTGTGCGCCACCGCAACGGTTTGTGCACAGGAAGAATATGAGTTTACAACCGTAAAGGAGTTGGAGATTACGCCCGTGAAAAATCAGAGCCGGTCGGGGACGTGCTGGTCGTTTTCGGGCGTGGGGCTGATCGAAGCCGAGTTGCTGCGTACCGGCAAGGGGGAATATGACCTGTCGGAAATGTTTGTCGTGAACCGTTCCTACCGGGACAAGGCCGGCAAGTATGTGCGCCTGCACGGATACATGAATTTCGCGCAGGGCGGTTCGTTTGCCGACGTGCTGTACGTGTTCGGGCATTACGGGGCGGTGCCGCGCAGCGTTTACGGCGGACTGGAATACGGCGAAGACATACACGTGCACGGCGAGATGGATCAGATGGCCGCGGGCGCGCTGAAGGCCATCGTGGCGAATCCGAACGGGCAGCTGTCGACCGTATGGCACAAAGCCCTGCAAGGCATTATCGACTCCTACCTGGGGGAAATCCCGGAAACGTTTGTCTATGACGGCAAGTCGTATACGCCGAAGAGTTTCGGCGAATCGCTGGGGCTGAACATCGACGACTACGTCTCGCTGACCTCCTTCACGCACGAGCCTTTCTACGCGCCCTTTGCCCTGGAGATTCCCGACAACTGGCGCTGGGCGCTCAGCTACAACGTGCCGCTGGAGGAATTGATGGAGGTGTTCGACCATGCCATTCAAACGGGCTACACGATTGCCTGGGCGTCGGACGTGAGCGAATCGGGGTTTACGCGCGACGGACTGGCTACGCTTCCGGACGTGGAGGCGCTCGAAGCCTCCGGCTCGGATCGGGAACGCTGGGTGGAGCTGAGCCGGAAGGAAAAAGAAGAGGAGATCGGGTATCTGGCGCTGAAACCGTGCAGGGAAGTAGAAGTCACGCAGGCCGGGCGGCAGAAGGCGTATGACAACTACCGGACAACGGACGATCACGGGATGCTGGTCTACGGCATTGCCAAAGACCAGACCGGCAAGAAATTCTATCTGGTGAAAAACTCCTGGGGCACGGCCAGCAAGTACCAGGGCGCCTGGTACGCTTCGGAGGCTTTCATCGCCGGCAAGACGATCAACATCGTCCTGCACAAAGACGCCCTGCCCCAAAAGCTCCGCTCGAAACTAAACCTCAAGTGAGAAGGCAGAAAAGGCCGTCCGAAAAAAAAACCGGACGGCCTTTTTCAATTCAAGATTCAAGATTCAATCCGCGAATGGCACAAATGAACATGAATAACGAATGTTCAAGGATGAAAAATAAACAAGTGATAATAACAGGCAAACAATCCCGGTAGGGATTATAGCCCGGTAGAAAGGAATACGCCTGCACAATCCGGCATGCCGTCAGGCATGCCACCTGTAATAATGGATGCATACCTGACGGCATG
>JAITQL010000125.1 GCA_031288935.1 Tannerella sp. | reverse complement strand
AGTAGTGACCCGTACAAGCCATTGGGCTTTGTCGTATTGTACCTTCCAGGTAAAAACGATTTCCCCCGCAGTACCCGCCGCCGACTTGCGCATCCGGACGAGGTTTTAACTCATTCACTCAGTTCTCGCGATTCTACCTGTATCTTCTGCTGTTTACATCTGATTTCAGGCGCTAAAGTATCCCCGTCTTCCCTGCATTTACGAAAACTTCTTGCGAGAGCGATTCCTCCGGAATGGCCAGCGTGGTGGCAATGGAAGCATACACATCTCTGATGCCAATTTCTTCATCGTCCGTTTCAGCCAGCAGGCGACCGGCCTCCCGTGCCTGACGAACGGCTTCCGCCTGGTGACGGAGACCGAACGATAGAAAGAATCCGGCGCGAAGTAATTGACCGGCAAGCATCCCGTTTCCTCTGAAACCATGAATAATCCAGGGGATATCCAAACGAACGGCCTTCCGGATGGCCATCAGTTCCTGCCATGCCTTGACGCAATGGATAATCAGCGGTTTTTGAACTTCGCCGGCCAACCGGATTTGTGCGGCAAAGACCTTTTCCTGAATCGACCAGGTCGCAGATGTGGATTTATCCAGGCCGACCTCTCCGACAGCTACCACATTCGGATGTGCCGCCAGCGTCCGTATAAGCGGTAAAGCCGTTTGATCTGCCTGCCACGGATGAATACCAACCGCATAACGTTCCGATCCGGACATGCAGGGCTTCCGGATATCCACAGCGATGACGGCTATGTCTTCGGGATTCGGCGGAGACTGATGCGTATGTATATCAATATAAATCATCGGACTGGAATCAGGGAACAGGGTCGTATCCGCTGCCGCCCCACGGATGACAGCGGGCGATCCGTTTGACCGCTAACCATAACCCGCGCCGGGGGCCATGCTTTTTCAACGCCTGCACGGCATATTCGGAACATGTAGGCGTATATCGGCAGGATGGGGGCGTCCACGGAGAAATACAGTATTTGTAAAAATAGACCGGCAGCAACAAGAGAGATGTCAGAAAGCGTTTCATCCTGTTCTTCAAATGTGAAACTTCAAATTCACAAGTCCAATGTTGTTCGAAGCGAGTTGAGCGCCTTTTCCATTGCCTTGTCCAACGAACCGAACGAGTTCTTTTTAGTATCCAGGTAGAGAAATGCCAGTAACAAAGCCTTGTCGTTTTCGGCAGACGAGCGGAGTACATCCTGTTTTCGCAACCGGTAACTTTCCCGTATCCTGCGTTTGACGCAATTACGGTCTACGGCATGACGCAGCTTTTTCTTCGGCACACTGACAAGTATGGAAATACCCGTAACGGTCTGCTCCCTTTTTACCTCCAGATAAACGATTCGCAACGGATACGAAATAAATGACCGCCCTTCCGCAAAGAGCCTGTCTATATGACGCTTCCACGACAACCGTTCGCTTTTGGGAAAGGTCGCCCGTTTAGTGCCCATTCTTTTTCTCGCCGGATTCTCTTTTCAAGTACAATTCCAGTGCGGCAATCATGGAAGGCGCTTCCGGCGTGGGCGCCTCGACGTCGAGCCGCAAGCCCGCATCAATCGCCGCCTTTGCCGTTGACGAACCGAAACAGCCGATTTTGATGTCTTCCTGTCTGAAGTCCGGGAAGTTCTTCAGCAGGGAAGAAATTCCTGACGGACTGAAAAAAACCAGCATGTCATAATCAAACTTCTCGTCTTTGGAAAACTCGTTACTCACTGTCCGGTACATCACTGAGGTCGTGTAATGGATCTTTTTCTTGTCCAGCAGATGGATCAGATCGTCCTTGTGCACGTCGGATACGGGAAGAAGGTATTTTTCCTTCGAATGTTTACCGATTACGGTCATCAAATCTTCCGGTTTTCCTGTCAGGCCGTAAAAGACCTTGCGCTTCCGGTATACAATGTATTTCTGCAGATAAACTGCAACCGTCTCCGTCATGCAGAAATACTTCATTGTGTCCGGTATGGGAATCCTCATGTCTTCACAGAGATGAAAGAAATGATCAATGGCTGTCCGCGCAGTAAAAATGACGGCAGTATAGTCTAAAACAGACACACGCTGCTGTCTAAATTCTTTCGCGGTCAGGGCTTCTACCTTGATGAAGGGACGAAAATCTATTTCCACCCCATATTTTTCTGCAATATCAAAGTAAGGAGATTTTTCCGATGCCGGTTTCGGTTGCGATATCAGTAGTTTTTTAATACTCAATGTCATAAAGTGCTTACCTCAATTGTGTTATACAAATAATTCATACCTTCGTACAAAAACAGTAATGGTACAATTTCTTGGGCGCAAAGGTACGAACTTAAATATAATATTCCGGTATTTTTGCTGTAAAATATCCGAACGGTCATGTAAATTAATGTGAATCTGAATGCGGCGTAGATGAGCGCGAACAGCAGTATAGCTGCTGTAAGATGCTCGCGGTCAAACAGCAGCCACAGTACGGGAAGGTATAGCGAAATACCCCACATGCACGACATGTAGTGATAGTTGGCGTTCCAGCGCTTGTATTTGCGGCTATCGCCGAACAGGTGTCCGTTCAGCGAATACATGCCCTGCTTAAACAGGTAAAACAGACTGATGATGATGAAGAACAGAGCGGTCGTTATTACGATCGAAGCAAGATCCGTGCTTTGAAAATCCGTTTGGTTGCAGTATAGCAGATAGGCAAACAGCGTGCACAGGAACAGCGTCTGAAACTTCAGGAATCCCGTGCAAAAAAAGTTGGACATTTCCGCTTCGTAGAATAGATTTTGACGCTCTCTTGTTGAAAAGAGTTCGTTCATCATTTTCATAAACAGGGGGTAGTGGAAGCGGAAGATTGTTCCGAAAAGCGACAGCAACAGGAAGACCAGAAGCAGCAGCGTGTCGATGACGAACTGTTCGTCTCCGACGCGAATACCTGTATATCCCTCAAAAATATCAGTGTTCATGAGCCTTTTCCAACTATTCAAAATTCGCTGCAAAGTTACGCTTTTCTGCCGGAAAATGAAATCCGGCCGGAAAAACCTTTGGCGTCCGCTTCCGTAAAACGCCGTTTTTACCCGCCGGTGTGCGATTATCCGGTTTTATGGCGTAAATTTGCCGCCGGAAAAGTATGAAACATGTCGCAGAAATATGATTTTTTAGTAATAGGTTCCGGCATTGCCGGGATGAGTTTCGCACTCAAGGTGGCCGACAGCGGGCCGGTGGCGCTGGTTTGCAAATCCGATCTGGAGGAGGCGAACACCTATTTTGCACAGGGGGGCGTTGCCTCGGTTACCAATCTGACGGTTGACAATTTCGATAAACATATTGAAGATACCCTTATTGCCGGCGATTTGCTCGGCGACCGCGCCGCCGTGGAAAAGGTGGTTCGCAACGCGCCCCGGCAGATCGGCGAACTGATCGGCTGGGGCGTCAGCTTCGACAGGGATGAGAAGGGTGACTTTGACCTCCACCGCGAGGGTGGACATTCCGAATTCCGGATTCTTCACCACAAGGACAACACCGGAGCCGAGATTCAGGACAGCCTTATCCGGGCGGTGAAGAAGCATCCGAATATCCGGGTCTTCGAGAATCATTTTGCCATCGAGATACTGACACAGCACCACCTCGGTCTTACCGTGACCCGGCAAACCCCGGACATACGCTGCTATGGCGCATACGTGATGGACATGAAAACGGGACGGATTGATACGTTCCTTTCCAAAATAACCCTGATGGCTACCGGCGGTGCGGGAGCGGTGTATAAAACGACCACCAATCCGATGGTGGCTACCGGCGACGGCATCGCGATGGTTTACAGGGCAAAGGGGACGGTGAAGGACATGGAGTTCATACAGTTCCACCCGACTGCCCTGTATCATCCGGGCGACCGTCCCTCGTTCCTCGTCACGGAGGCCATGCGGGGCTACGGCGCCGTCTTGAGGACGGTGGACGGCAGGGAGTTCATGCACAAGTATGACGAACGGCTTTCGCTGGCGCCGCGCGACATTGTGGCGCGGGCGATTGACAATGAAATGAAAACCCGCGGCGACGACCACGTCTATCTCGATGTCACACACAAGGATGCCGGGGAAACGAAACGGCATTTCCCCACGATCTACCGGAAATGCCTCGGCCTGGGAATTGACATTACGAAGGACTGCATCCCGGTGGCGCCTGCCGCCCACTACCTCTGCGGGGGCATTCTGGTGGATCTGGACGCCTGCACGTCCATCGAACGCCTGTATGCCGTGGGCGAGTGCGCCTGCACCGGTCTTCACGGCGGCAACCGGCTGGCCTCCAACTCGCTGATCGAGGCGGTGGTCTACGCCGACGCAGCCGCCCGGCACAGCCTGCACGCCATTGGAAATTACGACTGGCAAACCCGCATCCCCGACTGGGACGACCAGGGCGCCCGCTCGCCGGAAGAAATGGTGCTGATCACGCAAAGCATCAAGGAAGTCGGGCAAATCATGTCCACCTACGTCGGCATTGTACGTTCCGACCTGCGGCTGAAACGGGCATGGGTAAGGCTCGACATCCTGTACGAGGAAACGGAAAGCCTTTTCAAGCGATCCATCGCGTCGCGGGACATCTGCGAGCTGCGCAACATGATCAACGTAGGGTACTTGATTACACGCCAGGCCATCGAACGGAAGGAAAGCCGGGGACTGCATTACACGCTCGACTATCCGCCGAACAAGTAAACGCCCCCTCCGCCATGCCGTATTCCCTCCGCAAACAGATTGCGGGTCAACGGCCTGCAATGAAACGCTCCCCCTCCGGGATGAAGGGTGTCGACCCTCCTAACCCTGGAGGGTCGACCCTCCAGGGTTAAGGGTGTCGACCGTTCCAAGCCAGGAGGGTCTCCCGTTCCAGGTTAAGGGTGTCGACCCCCCCTAAGCCTGGAGGGTATCCCTCCCCGATTCGGACGGGAAAGGCGGATACCCGTTTTTTTTTTACCCCACCCTGTAATCCTGCAGACAGACGGTTCACCGGCCGCCGGTTTGTACCAATCATTCATTTACGCCGCACGTATGCGGAGTGATTTCCAACTGCCTTTCGCTGCAATCAACCGCGATTTTGTTGCCGGACGGCTGGATGCGGAATACGCCGCCGCCGTCTCCGGCGCTGATAAAGCGTCCTTCCCGGCAGGTGATACCGTAGGCAAAACCCTTCAGCAGGGCATTGACCCGGTTGCTTTCGACGGATTGAAACGGGAGTTCGGCGCCCGGTGCGGTTTTCAATTCCATCGCCCACCCCGTACCGCCTCCTTTCGTACAGGTGACCTCGAAACCGTCTTCATGAAAAACAATCTCGAACGCCTGCTCCGACACGGTTTCAAACGCGACCTTCAATACGTCGCCGGGGAGTTCGGAAACAGTCGGCGACCCGGTCGACGGCGACTGTCCCTGTCCGTCGATTATGCGCAGACCGGCTTTTTCATCGCGCGTGCTCCACAGGAATCCGTCGACCACGGGCAAGGTGGAATAAATGCACTGGGTGGACGTGCCGGCCCGGGTGAGGTAGTCCGATGCGAACCGTTCGTCGAACAGGTGAATGTCGCGGAAACGGAACGTCCCCTCTTCCCATATCAGGTTGGCGCGATAGAAGCGGCTGTTGAACCAGACGGTTTTGCGCTCCGGCGTCCGGTAGTCGGTAAGCGCGGTGACGGCGGTAGAGGGCGTTACGGGATAGTTTTTCCGAAACCAGCGGCCTGACGTTTCCAGCGTCTCGATGCGTACCCTGTTCTGCTTGCGCAGCGAATCGAGCAGCGGGATTTGCATCGTCAATCCCTTTTGCATGCCAGCCCATGTAAAGGAGTTTTCCTGTCCCGCCTGCACGTAATTGAACGCCAGGCACGGTTCGTCGAACATGGAACGGAAAAACCATTCCACCCAGCGGCGGTCGCCTCCGCCTCCGTCTTCCTGATAGACGGGTTCCAGCGAAATAACGCCCTGGCTGCCGCTGCCCAGTCCGGTATCGTACTGGTAAACCGGATCGCTGCCCAACATGCGGAATACCGGCACCGGTATTTGCCCCGCCCCGGTTTGTGCCGGCATGTAGGCGTTCTTCCGGCTGGGATAGTACGCCTGGTTCCAGTAACCGCCCCAAAGGGTATAGCCGTCCGTCCCGACCTGATCCTTGCAGTTGCAGGAGGCGACAATGCCGTACCTGTCGTACAGGTATCCCAGCGTATGCGCATCAATAAACCACGATCCGACCGAAGCGGGATATTTCCCGAAGACGGATTTGAACTTTGCCATGTAGACGTCTACCAGTTTTTCACGTTCGGCGGGCGTGTATCCGGTGGCGAAACCGACGTCGGCATGCCAGTCCCACGAGTAGCGTCCGCGCCATTTCATGCCGGCATCTTCCACGTGCGGCTGCGTGATTTCCCACCATGCGCCGATCTCGGAACCGGGAACGGTTTCGTTTTTCAGCAGCTCCCGATAGCGGGGGTTGAGCAGTGCATCGTATTGCAGCAGAAAAGTGCCCGGCAACCGGTACTGCCTTAACAGTTTCACCTGTTCGACCACCGTTTCGTAAAGCACGTCTTCGGTAACATCCCCGTCACGCGGTTCCGACTGCCGGATAAAGTGAATGATGTTCACGATGCGCGGCGCGGCGTCCGGCGCATCCGTTTTTGACAGCTCCGTGCGGTTGGCACAGGAGCAGAAAAGAATAACGGTAATAAATAATCCTGCCTTGTTCATGTGTCTGAAATTAGAGATACAATCATTTTGATAAAAAAGGAACTGTCCAAAAAGCCAGTTTGCCCGCAAAGGTCGCAATTTTTTCTCTCCGTGCAACTCCGTGCCGTTTTTCATGGCGCGGAGCATGCACGGAATGCTACGGAAAAAAGTGACAATCGCACGGTTTTGCAGTCCTGCGGACTGCAAAACCGGCGATTACCGCTTTCAGGCATAGCCGTCAAGTATTCATTTCGTGCAAGTATGGTAGCCGCTGAAACAGGCGCGGCAGTCATTGAAATAAACAGGGTGATTCTTGATATAAACATATCATGAGTTGATTTAAGCATGGCGCCTGTTAATGCAAACGTGGCGGTCATTGCCATAAACCTGATATGAATGGATGCAAATCTGGCAACCATTGATATAAACGTGTTGTGAATTGATGCAAACATGGCGGTCATTGATATAAACGTGTTGTGAATTGATGCAAACGTGATGTGAATTGATGCAAACGTGACGTGAATTGATGCAAACGTGATGTGAATTGATGCAAACATGATGTGAATTGATGCAAACGTGATGTGAATTGATGCAAACGTGATGTGAATTGACGCAAACGTGGCGGTCATTGACATAAATGTGGTGCGGGTTGACGCAAATGTGGCGGTCATTGACATAAACGCGGTGCGGATTGACGCAAACGTGGCGGTCATTGATACAATTATGGCAGTTTCCGATATGACCGTGTTGCCGGATGGGAATATATGAATGCCCGATATTGCAACCGATCACATAAAAACCGCATCCCTGTCGGGATGCGGTTTTATAAAAGGCAGCAAAAACTCAACGTTCTTTGCTGCCTTTATGTTACTTGTTACTTAACGGTTTTGGTACGACTGGTTTTGCTGCTGTTCGGTGAGCGGTACCTGCCAGTAATAATCGGAATAGGGCGCAAGTACGGGCGAAAATTTCGCCGGATCGCGGTCGCCGATACCGAGCGGCAACCGCAAACCGATCAGGTAATAGTTGCGGTCGCCGTGTTCGCCGGCCAGTTCGATGATGCGCTCGTTGTGGATGTCGTCCGCTGTCAGTACGGCGGCAGGAATGTCGTCCAGTCCGGCCCTTTTCCTCACTTCGTTGAGGTCGGCAGCCGCTCCGTCCCTGTCGCCCCTGTTGAAGCGAAGGATGGCGCGGGTAAGGAAGACCTCCGCCAGACGGATCATGGGACGGTTGGAACGGCGGCCGTCCGGCGCGCGGAAATATTTGTCCAGCCACACGTTCGGACGGTGAACCAGCGGGTGATCTTCGAGACGATAATACAGTTGCGCGTACCGCTTGTCCTTCGCGGCATTTGGCCCTTCGGCATAATTGCCGTTCGGTCCGTCCACCATCCATCCGATCCTTGTCAGGGTGGAATACGCCAGCACAAAGGTACAGTAAGAGCTTTCGCGGCTGTTGTAGGCGCTCATTCCGAAAATGCCCGGCACGCGGTCGAAGCGTCCCGAGTTTTCCGAGTAGGCTATTTCCCAGATGATCTCCCTGCCGTTTGCTGCGCCGTTGCGGTTGAATGCCACGACGGGGTCTTCGGAGAGGTCGTACATCGAGCTGGCAAGTATGGCGTCACACTCCTGTTCCGCCCTGCCGTGTTCTCCGGTGATGAAATATACCCTGCTCAACATGGCGCATGCCGTAAATTTATTGGCGCGTCCCTTGGGCTGGGGTTCCGACGTGACATAGCTTTCGGGCAACAAGGCCTTTGCTTCTTCGAGGTCGCTGCGAATCGCCGCCCATACCTCCGCCACCGAACCCAGCGCGCCTTCCTTCAGCTCTTCGGGTTTATTGACATATTCATGCCGCAGGACGAAATAACGTCCGTCATTACTCCCTGCGGGATCGAAGGGCGGCGCGTATATCCGCGCCAGATACCAGTAAGCAACGGCGCGCATGAAAAGCAGTTCGCCCTTGTAGCGCTTCACCGTTTCGCGGTCGCTCTCCACCATGCTTTCAAAGGGATCCACCCCTGCTTTTTCCGAATCGTTCAGCAACTGCAACGCCGCATTGCTGTTGGTGACGATCTGGTACAGAAATTTGAAACACCAGTCCACTTCCTTGTCGGGCGGCGTGGTGGCGTACGCGCGGTTGTAATACTGCGGCGCATAGTTATTGCCCTGGGGCGCTTCGGGCGGCAACTGCGGAATGTCCGACTGTGCGAAACCGATGAGGCACAGTGCGCCCAGCGGGCTTTCCCACGGCGAACGGGAGAGGTGGAGGTAGCTTTCGCGAACCGCCAGCTCCAGTTCCTCCGCATTTTGCCACGGGTACTGGCTGGGGCGCTTCAGTTCGAAATAATCTTCGCAAGACCATCCCGACACGATCATTGAAACAACGAGCATCAACTTGAATATCTTTTTCATACTTAATCCATTTTTAGAGTTAAAACTTTGCACTTATGCCCAGCGAAAAGATCCTCGCCTGGGGCAGGTCATTGAAAAAGGCCACGCTGCTTGCCGAATTTCTGCCTACGGGTACTTCGGGATCATAACCGGAAAATCCGGTAACGGTGAGCAGGTTGCTGCCACTGGCATATACCCGGATGCTTTTCATCCGCAAGGAACGGCCGATCCTGTCCGGCAGGCAATAGCCGACCTGCACGTTTTTCAAACGCAGGTAATCGCCCTTTTCGAGATACAGCGTGTTGGGCGTTTTGTTTTCGCTGCCATACTGCGTCTGGGATGCAGAGGGGTTGCCTTCCCCGTCGTAATAATAGCTCCCCGCATAGACGGTCATCGGATATTTGCTGCGGTCTCCGGGTTGCTGCCACGTGTCGGTAAGAATGTCGCCCGACAGGGCAAGCAATCCCGTATTGGGCGTCATGATACTTTGCCGCAGCCGGTTGTAGATGTAATGCCCCGCCGCGAAAGTCCATACCATGTTCAGGTCGAAACCCTTGTACGCCACATTCGTATTGAACCCTCCGGAAATTTTCGGAATGGATGTTTTGCCTTTCAGGATCATCCGGTTTGTAATCATGTTCGTGGTCGTTCCGGGGATCACCCTGCCGGTATGTACCGTCGAACCGTCGGGCAGCGTTTCCACTTCGTAGATAAGCGGAATGCCCTTGTCGGGATCCACTCCTGCAAACTCGGCCATGTACCAGTTGCCCAGGGGAAGCCCTTTTTTGGTCAGCGTCCGCTGTTCGCTGTCCGCCACGGCGTCGCTCAGCTGCATGATTCCGACTCCGTTTTTGTCGGATTCGGAATCTAAGGCGATTACTTTGTTTCGGTTGGTCGAAAAATTCCCGCCGATGCTCCAGCGGAAATCCTTTCGCCGAATCAGCGCCGCATCGACATTAAATTCCCATCCACAGTTCGTCATATCGCCCATATTCTGCCAGATGCTGTTGGGGTCTATCGCTATACCCGCCGAGTAGGGCAGGGAAACCTGCAGCAACATGTCCCTGACGGTCTGCCGGTACCACGCCAGCGAACCGGTGATGCGGTTGTTGAACAGTCCGAAATCGAATCCCGCGTCCAAGGTACTGGTGGTTTCCCAGCGGATATGCGTGTTCCCGAGATTGATCAGGCTGGTACTGTTGGTGCCCTGCAACGAACTTTCTCCGGTAATGATTTCCCACATGTCGTCGGTGATGCCGGTCGGGATGTTCGTATTGCCCGTTTGCCCGTAGCTGCCTCGCAGTTTGAACAGGTTGACGGCTTCGGTACTGAAGAAGGATTCTTCGGAAACGATCCAGCCGAGCGAACCCGACAGGAACGTCGCCCAACGGTTTTCGCTGATGAATTTGGAGATGCCGTCGCGCCGCATACTGAATCCCGCATAGTATTTATTCATGAAATGGTAGTTGGCGCGTCCGAAGAGGCCTAACAGATAGGATTCGTTGCCCAGCGAGCTGTTGCCGGTCAGCGTGTTCGGCGTGCCGATTTCGTGAAAAACGCCTACCAGCCCGGTGCCTGTCAGTGCGGTGGTATGCATGCTGCTCCGCGTGCCTTCCGCTCCGGCCACCGCATTGAGCGAATGTGCTTCGCCCGCATTCAGGTCATAATTGAAATAGGCATTGTAGTTCGTCGTGATTGCCTGCACCTTGTCTTCGCGGGCACGGGCGCCCTGTTCGCGCACGCTTTTGCTGATCCACGAGATGCCTTTGCTGTTGACGTAGTTCACCCCAAATTCGCCCTTCAGCGAAAGCCCCCTGACGGGTAGCGCCAGATCGGCGGTCACCCCTGAAATCAGGTTCAGCGATTGCAGGTTGCTTTCGGAATGCTGCGGGTCGATGCTCGCCAGCGCATTGGTATACGACTGTGGATTCCAGTAACCGTTGATGCCCTCCGGGTCATACACCTTCATCCACGGCAGCGCGTTGGAGTTTACCTGCGCCCAGCCGCCTGCGCCCTGTTTGCCGTCTCCCGACTTCACGCGGTTGTTGTCCGTAAAGGACACCAGCGTCCGGTAGCCCAGCGTGAGCGATTCCAGCGCCTTGTATCCGAGATTGACATTTGCCGAAAGCGTTTGCAGGTCGCTGAACTTGAAGTTGCTGTTGTCTTTCCGGTAATTGAGCGACAGGTACGAATTGGATTTCTCCGACCCGTTGCTTGCCGCAAGGCGCGCGTCGATGAAATTCCCCGTGCGGCTGATCCGATCCGCCCAGTCGGTGTTGGTACGGATGGCTTCCTCGCGGGTCATCGTCGAAGCGACATTGTCCAACTGTCCGAGGCTCTGGACGGGATCGTACAAACCGTTCATCCTGCTGTTTGCCCGGACGAGGTCCATGATGGCGACGTATTCCCTGCCCGTTGCCAGTCCGATGTCCGTCTTGCTCCAGTTGCTCACGCCCGTGCGAACGTCCACGTCGAACGTGTTTTCGCCTTTCCTGCCGCTTTTGGTAGTCACCATAATGACGCCGTTCGATCCGCGCGATCCGTAGATGGAAGTGGCGGCAGCGTCTTTCAGCACCTGTATGGACTCGATGTCCGACGGGTTGATCATCGACAGGATGTTCTGTCCCGATTCGCCGTCGTAGCTTTTGTCCAGCGTGCCGCTGGTTATCGGAATACCGTCCACGATCCACAGCGGGTCGGTACCCGACGAGATGGAACTCACCCCGCGCACCTTCACCTGCACCGGAGCGCCCGGTACGCCCGACGAGGTGACGGTCACCCCGGAGGTCATCCCCTGAAGGGCCGCGTCAATCGACGCGGGAGTGGTTTTCATGATGTCTGCCGCTTTCAGCGTGGCAATCGAGCCAAGCACGTCCCGCTTTTTCATCGTGCCGTATCCCACTACCACTACTTCTTCCAGCATCTGGGTGTCATCCTTTAAAACCACATCCATGCGAGTTCGGTTTTCCACTTTAATTTCCTGCGTGTTATACCCGATAAAGGAAATGACAAGCGTGGCGCCGGGCGATACGTTCAGGCTGAATTGGCCGTCCACACCGGTAATTGTTCCGTTTGCCGTCCCCTTTTCCAGTACATTCACCCCGATCACCGTTTCGCCGTTTTCGTCGGTGACGGTGCCTGTGACCAGCCGGGTGTCTTGCTGCGTGACGGCCGACTGCAACGCCGTTTGCTTCATCAAAACGATGTTGTTGCCTTCCACTACGTATCTGACATCCGTGTTGCCGAATAAATCCGAAAGGACATCCGACAGCCATTTATTCTTGGCTTTGAGGGATACTTTCCGGGTCAAATCAACTTCTTCCTGGTTGTAGAGAAACAGATAGTCCGTTTTCTCTTCAATCTCGTAAAGGATTTCCTTCAGGGTAACGCTGTGCTTCACAATGGTTACTTTCGTGTCCTGCGAATAAGCGTTCGTCGCATATAATCCTGTGCAACACATGAACAGGAGCAATAAATGTATTTTCATTCTTCTCAATACGTGTTTTAAACGGTTGTGTTTCTGAATAAACTGTTTTCTATCTAAAATATTTTTCATACTTTTGTACGTTATAATAAAGTTGATACTTAAATAATTAAACGATAAGTCGGGTGTTGACTTTATTCGCCGGGAAATGTTGCAACCATTTTCCGGCTTTTTTTGATACCTGTTTTCCGCTTTTTACTTATTCCATAGGCATATGTTTTAAAGGGTTATTCATCGAGGCCGGTTACCGTATCCGAATGGTATCCGTTTCGTCATCCCTGTCGTAGCGCAGTCCGGTAGGAATCTTGAGCACGTTCAGCACGTGTTCGATCCCGTCTCCGGCACGGAATTTTCCGGTATAGCGCATGTCCTTGACGGAGGAGTTGCCGTTCCTGATTTCAACGTCGTAATACAGTTGCAGTTTGGTCAGAATGTCTTCGATGCGTTCATTGTCAAAACTGATGATGCCTTTTTTCCAGAGGAAATGATTGTAGTCCGCAATGGCGCTGCCGACCAGGCGGTTTTCTTTTTCATACGCCCGGTTGCCCGGTTCAAGTTGCAGGGTTTGGCCGTTTTCCGGCGTGACAATCCGTACCGAGCCTTTCAGCAACGACAGTTCAAAGGCGCCGTGCCTGCTGGCGTAGGCCGAGACGTTAAATTCCGTACCCAGCACCTGTATATCATGCGGCTTCGTATGGACGGTGAAGGGCTTTGCAGGGTCGTGGCTTACTTCCAGATAGGCTTCCCCGTCCAGGTACACTTCCCGCGAGGTTGCGGAAAAGCGGGCGGGAAAGGAAAACACGGTCTGCGAGTTCAACCATACTTTGGTGCCGTCGGCCAGCATCAGTTCCGCCCGTTGTCCGGCCGGTATGCGAAGCGTCTGCATCGCCGCGTCCCTGTCCGGCGGAGCGGGCTTCAGAAAGAAATACGTGCAGCCGAAGGTGATCAGGATGGCAGCCGCGATCCTGAGCCATGCGGTCAACGGGTAGCGGTTGTTTTTCTTTTCCCCGGCAGCGCGATTCGCCTGTTCCCCGGACAAGTGCGCCAGTTCAATGTCACGAAGGGTGCGAAGCGATCTAAATTCCCTGCGGTTCCGTTCGTCTCTTTCCAGCCACTGCTGCATCGCTTCCCTCTCCTGCTGCGAAGCGTCGCCGGCCATGTATTTCCTTAATTCTTCCGTATTCATTTCGTTTTATATCCTTATGCAATGCCCTCCTGTAAGTGGCGTTGTAAGGTTAGTACGTTCGAGACGGGCAACACCCTAAACCGACCGGCCACTTTTATTGACAAAAAAACAAAAACCCCGACGTTTCACGCGGATTCAATGGATTTAAACGCAGATTCCGCAGATTGAAAGTTGCTGAAATCTGCGGAATTTGTGTGAAACAAAAGGAAGTTCAAAAATTTCAAGTCGACAGGATTTCATTTCCTGTCGACAAAATTCTGTTTCCTGTCGACAGGATTTTATTTCTTGTCGACAAAATTCCGTTCCCTGTCGACAGGATTTCATTTCCTGTCGACAAAATTCCGTTCCCTGTCGACAGGATTTCATTTCCTGTCGACAAAATTCTGTTCCCTGTCGACAGGATTTTATTTCCTGTCGACAAAATTCTGTTCCGTGTCGACAGGATTTTATTTCCTGTCGACAAAAGTCTGTTGCCTGTCGACAGGATTTCAGTGACTCGTTGTATG
>JAITQL010000092.1 GCA_031288935.1 Tannerella sp. | reverse complement strand
TATTCCGTCATCTGCGAAAGCAGAAACTCTTTGTCCGCAAGACCGCTCAGCGACGTTTTCGTCCAGTTCTTCGCGTCTGTCCGCAACGATTGATACAATTCATACCCGGAGGCTGTATTCTTTACATACATCCGGTAAGAATCGCCGGATGCAAGGACTTTCTGTTCCTGTATGTTGTTTCCCGCCGGTAATTCCGAATAAAGAATCCATGTCATGGAATCCGGTTGCTGTTGATGGACATTCAGTTTGGCGGTATAGCTTTTATAGGCTTTTCCATTGTTTGAATAGACCCTGAAACGAACAAAATTCGAGAAATCCAGCGAATCGGTACCGTTCCAGTAGGCGGAGTCTTTAAGCGCTTCCTGATAGACTTCAATGGCAGAAGGCGAC
The DNA here is from genome assembly GCA_031288935.1 of Tannerella sp. GTDB lineage: Bacteria > Bacteroidota > Bacteroidia > Bacteroidales > Tannerellaceae > Tannerella. The sequence goes on along the minus strand of JAITQL010000092.1, from coordinate 10,038 downwards.
AGACTCATGTCATACGTGAGACTGCAAACTGCTTTCCGGTCGATGACTGTCCCGTAAGCCATGGAGTCTTTATTAAAAATCAAACCGTTCACTTGATCAATCGTAAAAATTACGTTGCTTAAACCCGATATGGAATCGTTTTGCAGAGAAAAAGAGATGATCTGGCAATTTGATAAAACGCTTTCGTCAACATCATCAGTGTTTCCTAAACAGGAAGACAACAGCAGCGCTGCGCATCCAGCCATCCATAAATGTAACTTATTCTTTTTCATTCACACACTATATTTACAAGCGTACAAAAGTAGAAACATTTTTTGCTTCACACGCCATATCAACTGTTATTTATAAAACTTTAGTGTCCGTTCCCGCTTTTGGTTATAAATACTTACGCACATATATTGAGATTTCGGAATCACATTCGGATGATGGAAAATACATCGTCTGTTTCTTTTCGATTGCATGGCTGGAGTGAATATCAGCCGGCCTGACGCCGTCGCCCAATTTTATGGAAACGGTCTCTACCTGCAATTCATCCCACAGCCCGGCTTCCAGAAAACTTTGATGCAAGCGCGCTCCTCCTTCTACCAGCAGAGAATGAAACCGACACTTATATATATGTAAAAGCATCTGGGGAATCACCGGTTGGGAAAAGTCGAGGCGGATATATTCCACCCACTGCCGGTTTCCGGCGTCCTGTCCGGTAAACACCCGTGTGGGAACGGCGCCATCCAGCAAGTGATGCGTCGACGGGATGCGCAGATGGCGGTCCATGAACATGCGTACAGGCGAAGCGCCTGCCCAATGGCGTACGGTCAGGGAAGGATTGTCAAGCCACGCGGTTTGTGTTCCGACCAGGATGGCGGACACTTCGGAACGCAACTTGTGTACGATGCGGCGCGTAACGGGGGTAGACAACTGCGCCGGTTTTGCGGACGGGTGGCTCCGGACGCGGTCTATGAATCCGTCCGCACTTTGCGCCCATTTCAGGATGATATACGGTCGTTGCCGCATCTGCGCCGTCATAAAAAAACGGTTTAATGCGAAGGCTTCCCTTTGCAATACGTTCGCGATCACCTCTACGCCTGCCTCCCGCAGGATGCTTATGCCGCGTCCCGCTACTTCGGGATAGGGATCCGGGCATCCGATTACCACCCTCGGGATGCGCTTGCGCAGGATCAGGTCGGTACACGGCGGCGTTTTCCCGTAATGGGAGCACGGTTCCAGATTGACATGCAAGGTGGCGTTGCGCAGCAGCGATTCGTCGCGCACGGACGCAATGGCGTTCACCTCGGCGTGAGGTTCGCCGAACCGCCGGTGATAGCCTTCGCCTATCACCCGCCCGTTGTGCGTCACTACGGCGCCTACCATCGGATTTGGCGCCACGGACGATGCTCCGTGCCTGGCCAGCGTCAGGCAACGCATCATATATTTTTCTTCATCCTGCATTTCTTTTCGTTTTTTTCGTACGTTTGCGCCATGAACGAGACGGTTACTTACATAAAGGATACACTTCAAACGCTCTATCCACCGGATGAAATACGCAGTCTGACCCGCTGGATCATGGAATACGTTTGCGGTCTTCCGCTTCACGAGCAAATCCTGCGCAAAGATAGGCAATTATCCGGCACGGAGAAAACACGTATCCGGGAGATGGTGCAGCGGCTTGAGCAATCCGAACCGCTTCAGTACGTGCTGGGCGAGGTTCTGTTTCACGGACTGCCTTTCGAGGTGAATCCGTCGGTATTGATTCCCCGCCCGGAGACGGAAGAACTGGTAGCGCATATCCTCCGGACGGCGTCCCGCCCGGACATGCGCATACTGGACATTGGCACGGGCAGCGGGTGCATCGCAGTGACGCTGGCCAAGCGTCTTCCCGGCGCCAGCGTCATGGCGGTGGATATTTCGGAAGCGGCGCTGGATACGGCGAAACGAAATGCACGGCGCAATCGGGTGGCCGTTTGTTTCCGGCAGATGGACATCCTTTCGGAGGCTGCGTCCGCCTTGCCGCCATTCGATCTGATCGTCAGTAATCCGCCTTACGTAAAAGAGAGTGAAAAGGCACTGATGGAACGGAATGTACTGGATTTCGAACCTCGTCAGGCCCTGTTTGTTCCCGATGACGACCCGCTGTTGTTTTATCGCCGGATTACCGGCCTGGCCCGTGAAAAACTGGCAAAAAACGGCTCGCTGCATCTTGAAATCAACGAGGCTTGCGGAGCACTCGCCGCGCAAATGCTGCGGGACGAAGGCTTCCGTCCGGTCGAACTGCTTCGCGACCTGTCCGGCAAAGACCGCTTTATCGAAGCCCGCATCCCGAATCCTGCATGTCGGCCATGAAACAGCGAAGCGAATCCGAACTTTTGCATCTGGCGGCAGCGTACTGCTCCGCGGGCGAACGCTGTGTCGCCGAGGTGCGCAGGAAACTGGCTGCGGCCGGTGCGTCGCCGGAAACAGCCGGACGGATCGTCGACCGTCTGCTGAAAGAACGGTTTGTGGACGAAGCGCGCTTCTGCCACAGTTTTGTGAACGACAAGTTCCGCTTTAACCAGTGGGGACGTCTCCGTATCCGCTACGAACTGCAGCGGAAGGGCATTGCCTCCGGCACGGTAGCCGAAGCGCTCGACGGCATGGACGAAGAGGTCTACCGGTCGTCCCTGTCGGATATGCTGGAGAAGAAAAAACGCACGATCCGGGGCAGCTCGGAACGGGATGTTTTTCTGAAACTGTACCGTTACGCCTGCGGACGGGGATATGAGAGCACACTGGTTGCCGCCTGTCTGAAGCCGTTGTTTAAGGAAGGATACGATGTGGAAGACGGGATATAAGCTGTTGCAGCTGTTTTATCCGCGCCTGTGCCTGCTTTGCGGCCGGATGCTGATAGAGACGGAACGGCAACTGTGCCTGCACTGCCTTTGCGACCTGTCGCGCACGTATTACCACAAGCGGCCTGACCATCCCATGCAAAAACTCTACGCCGGCATTCCGCAGATACGCAACGTCACGGCCTTTCTGTTTTTTGAGCAGAAAGGAACGGCGCAAACCCTGCTTCATTCAATCAAGTATTACGGCAACAAACGCCTGGCCGAACAATTGGGACGCATGGCATCGCTCGAAATAGAGCCGTACGGTTTTTTTCAAGACATTGACGTGCTGATTCCCGTACCGCTGCACCCGCAAAGGGAGCGGAAGCGCGGCTACAACCAGTCCGAATGGATCGCACGCGGCATGGCATCCGCCACCCGGCGGCAGATCCGTTGCGACATACTCCACCGGCGCGTTGCTACGGCCACGCAAACACGCATGTCGCGCTACGAACGCCACCTGAATGTCGAAAAAATCTTCGGCATCGCCGACGCGCAGGCGCTGGCCGGCAAACATGTCCTGCTGATCGACGACGTAGTCACCACCGGAGCAACCTCCATAGCCTGCATCGAAGCGCTGACTGCCATACCGGACATTCGCATCAGCGTGTTTGCACTTGCAGTCGTTCCGTCCTGATGAGAATGAAGAATGATGAATACTGTCTGAACTGTGATTTTAGAATGATTGTTTTGATTCATATGATTCTTCTTCATCATGAAAATCATTTCAATCATATGGAAATCACCGTTCAGACCAATGAACACGGCGACCGCACGGTATCCCGCAGTACAGACGGGGCGCGCCACGTCTCTACGGCGCGACATGCCGCCGACCGTGCCAATACCAACAAGGGGGCTTGCCCCCTTGCCGACCGTGGAGAGGCTACACATCCCGTTGGGGATGGCAGTTCGGTAGAAAACCGTTCCGTCGACCCTCTTGCATCCCGTACGGGATGCAACATCAACGTGAGCCTGTCGTTTCTACCGAACTCCCATTCCTCACGGAATGGCGGCGCGGCCATTGCCCGAACAACCGTCCGTCAGGAATTGCCTGTCCATGGAAAAACGAGCATGATGGATAGAAACGGAACACGCAGCGTTCAATATGAACACCCCTCAATGAAGCGCAGCGATATCCTCTTCGGATGGCTTTCGGGAGATTTGCGTCAATCTGCGCAAAGCGAATTCTTGAATCTTTGAATTTTTGAATCATTGAATTTATTCCTTCCGAAAAATATGTATCTTTGTTGTCTATAATTCTTTTGACACGATGAAAAAAACAGGGACAATAATACGTATTTCAAGAGACTTTTTCCGTAAACTGCGATATGCAATCTGCGGAGAAAGAAGTTCTTTACATATTCCCGAATACATTGAAGGCGTACAAGGATACACTTCTCATGTATTCGGGCATGCGATCCGCGTATCCGGGAATATAATCCGCGTTTCCGGGTACGCGAGTGGCGTGCCCGGAAATATGATCCGCGTATCCGGGTACGCGAGTGGCGTGCCCGGGAATATGACCCGCGTATCCGGGTACGCGAGTGGCGTGCCCGGGAATATGACCCGCGTATCCGGGCACGCGGATGGCGTGCCCGGGAATATGACTCGCGTACCCGGGCACGCGAGCGGCGTGCCCGGAAATATGAACTGCATTTCCGGTCATGCGAGTGACATATCCGAATACATGAATCATGTATCCGGGAGTATTGATAGGATTTGATTGATTACATTATAAAATAAACAGTATGGATAAGACAATTCCAAGAAAAGATGTTGACTTCGATGTGAGGCAGCAGATCGTCAGTGAAACGGTGCAGGCAAACGTGCAGGCATGGAATTTGGATGCGGACTGGCTGAATGCCGAGTTCTATCCGAAGAAAGCGGCGTGGGACAGCGCATGGGAAGCCTACCTGAATCCTCAGACGCGCACGCAGGTGATTACTTTTGTCAAACAGAACGCGCGCAGGGATTTTCAACTGAAACTGCGGCAGCTGGCGCAGCTGCTGATTCACAATCCGCGCGTGAGCGCCGTCGAACTGGCGGCGATGGGTATTGCGCTTCCGTCGCACTCGCGCACGCCGGCGCAGCCCGCCGATTCGTACCCGGACTTTACGGTCGACAGTTCGGTGATTCGTTGCCTGAAGCTCTATTTCCTGGCTCACGGCCGCACCAACCGGGCGAAACCGCGTCACATGCGGGGCGTGGAAGTGCGGTGGGCGATTCTCGGCGCGCCGCCCGCGAGCGTGGAGGATTTGACGCATTCGGCCTTTGCCACGCGCACGCCCTTCGCCCTGGAATTCGACGAGAACGAGCGCGGCCGGACGGTCTACTTCTGCCTGCGGTGGGAAAATACGCGCGGCGAAAAAGGGCCGTGGAGCGAAATTGGATCCGCCATCATTCCGTAGGCGGGAGGTTTTTTGCGGTGTCCAAACCGGCGCCCCGTGCCCGCTCGACAGCCGGTAAAAACCGGCTGCCGGGGCGCCGGACAGAACCGGTCAAAATAAAAGAGGTTACCCGTATGATACGGGCAACCTCTTAAACGGTTTTCATCATTTTCTTTGTTTATTCGATAATTCTTGAATTGTTATTGATATGTCAATTTTGATCGCCATGATGTTTCATGTTCGTCTGTCAAAGGCAATTTATTATTTATGAAAAGCGAATCGGTCACTCTGCATTGACACCCCTTGTTGTGCAGGATCGTCGGCTTTCAGATCGAATACCTCAGCTGATCCAGCAGCATGGGGATTTCCACCGGTTCGATACCGGCCTGTATCAGGTCGGGAATATCCTGCCGGAAAAGCGTCAGGAACTTTTCAAAGTCGCCGGCTTCGGCTTGCACGGCCGACTGATAGCAGGCCAGCGCCTTGCGAATGTGCTGCAACGCCCACTCCGTGTGTCCGGCGTTGAGGAAATCCTGCGTCTGCGGCTGGTGATCCAGCATCTTTTGGTAGTAGTGAAGCGCCTGACCGTATTTTCCGGTCAGGAACGAACACCAGGCTATCGCACGCCAGGCCTTGCGGCTTTCCGGCTCCAGGTAGTCGGCCTTGAAGTAGTATTTCAACGCCTCGCCGTAATTCTTCAATTCCAGGTGGCAGTGTCCGATATAAATCAGCGTCTGAACCGTATCCGGGCTTAGCTGTTCGTAACGGAGATAAAAGGCCAGCGCCTCGGCCGGCTGTTTCAGGGTGCGGTAGCAGTCGGCAATCCGGCGAATCAGCCATTTGCTGTCCGGCTTGAGCAGTTCGGCACGCAGATAGGCCGCCAGCGCGCCCGGCAGGTCGCCGGTCATCTGCTTGCAGTAACCCAGTTTCTGGTAAAGCATCTCGTCCTGCGCGTCGCGTTCGGTCAACTGGCTGTACAGCGTCTGCGCATCTTCGTAATACCCTTTGCGGAGGTACAGTTCGGCGATGCTCAGCCATGTCTCGCTGTCGGACAGATACGGTTTTAAATCCGGGAGCAGATGAAAATCCAGCGTCCAGTTGAAGATATCCTCAAAATCCATCCGGTGCGGAAACAGTTTGTAAAAGCGGTACAAATCCTGAATATACTGACCGGCGACGTGCTCCGCGCTGTTCTGTTTGCTTTTCAGTTCCAGCACGTGCTGCTCGTTGATCTCGCTGAAGTCGCTGTTCATTTGCTGCATCAGCGCCTTCCGGTACTCTTCCGGAATCCGGGAAAAGCTGAAGTACAGGGAATATTTGTCCGAATTGCACATGAAGAACGCCTGGCGCATGGTCTCCAGAATAACGTTGAACTTCGGGCTGTTCCGGAAGGTGGAATGCTGGCTGGTAAAAGGCAGGAACCAGTTGCTGGCGATCCGGAAAAAGGCAAAGTGCTTCAGGTGAATGACCGTGGAGTGCATCACATCCAGTCCTTCCTCCTGCAGGCTGCCGTATTCTTCCATGATCTTCGTCAGCTTGCCGTCCGACAGGAGGAGTTCTTCCCATTCCGGATTCAGGTCGTTGCCGGACAGTTCGGCCAGCGCGTCGGGATTGATTTTCGGAGCGAACTTCATCATGGCCGGCAGAAATTCCTCCTGCATCTTGTGCGTCACCTTTTCCGTTTCGCGTGCAAGAATGAAACGCAGCACGATCGTTCGCATGATCCGCTTGAAACCGGGCATTTCCGCAAGCGCATCCAGCCGCTCCCGGATACCGGGACAGTACCCGGTTCGTTGCCGGTACCTGTACAGCGTCAGGCAAATCGCGATCATGGCGCGGATCTTGACCTCCTCGTCCGCATGACAGGCCGCGTCGAAAAGCAGGTAGAGCTTTTCCCTGTCGAACGACATTTGCAACCCGAGCAGCAATCCCGACACCGCCTGACAGGTTGCCGGCTGCGGCGTCCGCTCATCCTGCAACGCCTTGCGTATGGCGAGCGCCTCTGCTTCGGACAAAAAGGCAGTTGTCCACAACCGGTTGAAGAGCAAATGGACGGACAGTTCAAAATGAGTCCGGTCTTCCAGTTCAATCTGCGTTTGCAGGCCTTCGATCAGGGCGGCCGCTTCCACCGGATGCTGAGACTGCTGGCGCCGGTTCACATAATAGATATTCTGCGAACCGGCCATCAGCAACTCGTCCCTGACAAGGTCGGCCAGTTCATACGCCCCGGTTCGGATACGGGCATAAATCTGTTCCTGCATCGGATCCTTGAACCCCTCCGCATGGTAATGCAGCATGTACCGGTACGTTTCCTGCAACTCGTCCAACCTGTTTTGAAAGGAATGAGCCTGAGCGCCGAATATCAGGTTTTGAATCCGGTCAAAGGCCGTCTTCAGCGCGCCGCCGTTCAGCGCATCCGTGATGTCGGCATAGTGGGTATGTATCTCTTTTATTGTCATTTCTCCGAATTTATATCAAATGCCATGCCAAAAATAAGACTATTTATGCGATAATTAGTACCTTTGCCCACCAAAAAAATAAAATTTCGCAGATGAATCCGATTCGCAATTTCTGTATTATCGCTCATATCGACCACGGCAAAAGTACGTTAGCAGACCGTTTACTGGAATATACAAAAACAGTGGAGGGGAAAGATTTGCAGGCACAGGTGCTGGACGATATGGAGCTGGAGCGTGAACGCGGCATTACGATCAAAAGTCACGCCATCCAGATGAATTACCACTCTCAAGGCAATTCCTACGTCCTGAATTTGATTGATACGCCCGGACATGTCGATTTTTCGTACGAAGTGTCGCGTTCGATTGCGGCCTGCGAAGGGGCGCTCCTGATTGTAGACGCGGCACAGGGTATTCAGGCGCAGACGATTTCCAACCTCTACATGGCGATTGAACACGACCTGGAAATCATCCCGGTGATTAACAAGATCGACCTTCCCAGCGCCATGCCCGACGAGGTGGAAGATCAGGTGGTCGAGCTGCTGGGCTGTAAGCGGGACACGATTCTGCGCGCCAGCGGCAAGACGGGCGAAGGCGTGTTTCAGGTACTGGATGCGATTGTGGAACGGATCCCGCCGCCGAAAGGCGATCCCGACGCGCCGCTGCAATGCCTGATTTTTGATTCGGTATTCAACTCGTTTCGCGGGATCATTGCCTATTTCAAGGTAGTAAACGGCGTCATCCGCAAAAACGACCGGGTGAAATTCATCGCCACGGAAAAGGAATACGACGCCGACGAGGTGGGCATCCTGAAACTGACCATGAGTCCGCGCGACGAATTGCGGACGGGCGATGTGGGGTACATCATCTCCGGCATCAAGACGTCCAGGGAAGTGCGCGTGGGCGATACCATCACCCATGTGGCGCGGCCGGCGAAAGAAGCGATTGCCGGTTTCGAGGAAGTGAAGTCGATGGTCTTTGCAGGCGTCTATCCGATCGAGACGGAAGATTTCGAGAACCTGCGGGCTTCGCTTGAAAAACTGCAGCTGAACGACGCCTCCCTGACTTTTCAGCCGGAAAGCTCGGTGGCGCTGGGATTCGGCTTCCGTTGCGGCTTCCTGGGACTGCTGCACATGGAAATCGTGCAGGAACGCCTCGACCGCGAGTTTAACATGGATGTAATCACCACCGTGCCGAACGTCTCTTACCGGGTGTACGACAAGAAAGAGAACTGTCTGGAGGTGCATAACCCCAGCGGCCTGCCCGATCCGACGCTGATCGACCATATCGAAGAGCCTTACATCCGCGCCTCCGTCATTACGCGGACGGCCTACATCGGGCCGATCATGACACTCTGTCTGGGCAAGCGCGGCGTACTGGTGAAACAGGAATACATTTCGGGAGACCGGATCGAAGTATTTTTCGACATGCCGCTGGGTGAAATCGTGATCGACTTTTACGACAGGCTGAAAAGCATTTCCAAGGGCTATGCGTCGTTTGACTATCATCTGCATGATTTTCGCGAGTCGAGGCTGGTGAAAATGGATATTCTGCTGAACGGCGAATCGGTGGACGCGCTGTCGACGCTGACGCACATCGACAACAGCGTGGCCTTCGGACGCCGGATGTGCGAGAAGCTGAAGGAACTCATTCCCCGTCAACAGTTCGACATTGCGATTCAGGCGGCGATCGGCGCCAAGATCATTGCCCGCGAAACGGTGAAAGCCGTACGCAAGGACGTAACCGCCAAATGCTACGGCGGCGACGTTTCACGCAAGCGCAAGCTGCTGGAAAAACAGAAGGAAGGCAAGAAACGGATGAAGCAGATCGGAACGGTCGAAGTGCCCCAAAAAGCCTTCCTGGCCGTATTGAAACTGGATTGAGAAAACGTTCGCCCGAACAGCCCCCGTTCCTGCATCCCCCGTTTGAAAGGAAGGAAGGGCGCTCCGGGTGCCATAAAAGCCGGTGCGGGAATAATCGCGATTGCCGTCTATAATGCCCTTACCTGCGGTTTGGATTAGGTGGAAACCGGAACAGCCGAATATCGGAAACAGTTTATACAGAGTGAACTCAAAGCGCTCCAAAAATTAGCGGTGAAATACAATTGCAATCTTGTTGAATATATCGAAAGATTTTATCATTCCGGTTGGATAAATTAATCAATGGATTGATGTACCTTTGCCCGCCTCCAATTCGGTTAAATATGAAAAGTGAAATTGCTTATCTTTTTTTGTGCGCATGGGCAAAAGCTCACGCACGGCTGCCCATGAGTGTGTTATATATCCTTGCGGATATTCTCTACGTACTAATATACAAAATATTGCGTTATCGTGT
>JAITQL010000056.1 GCA_031288935.1 Tannerella sp. | reverse complement strand
GAACTCCCATTCCTCACGGAATGGCGGCGCAACGAATGCCCGGATAACCGCCCGTCCCTGCAAACAACGGAAGGGCAACGCCCTTTAAGCAATAGCACAGGGCAACGCCCTGTGACCCCTTCGGCCACCACCACCGAAGCCCTGAAAGGGCGCAAGCCCGGTTTCATACCTGCTCGCGCCCTTTCAGGGCTTGGGGGATACGTTCGGAATACGTTTCACAGGACGTTGCCCTGCACTACTGCTCGAAGGCCTTCAGCCTTCCACAGAGAAAAACACCACTGTCACTGCAACACACAGCGCCGTTCCTGCGGGACTGCGGAGCGGAGGTGTTCCCTGCGGTGTCCGTTCGCGAGGGGAGTTCAGATTTCCTCCAGCGCGTAGTACTGGAAATCGCGGGTGAGGGTCTGGAGCAGCGTCTCGTCGTTCACCGGGGGATTGATCTTCAGGAATTGCCGTACCTTGACGGCCAGGTCGCGGATGCGTTGCGGACGTTCCGCGTCGTAGCGAAACAGGGTCCGGTTGATCAGGCTGACCTGCTCCATCGACAGGTTTTCGGCTTGCGGAAAGACCGGACGGTAATGAACGCCCAGGTGGGCAAATTCATCCAGCGTGACGTGGATCCGGTGATAGTTTTTTTCCTTGATCACCAGCGTGCCGGCGGCCAGGTCGCCCACTCGCCGGTTGTTTTCGGTCAGCAGGATGGACAGGATTCCGATGCACTGGAAAAGGTAGATGTCTACCAGCAGGAGCAGCCAGCGCAGCAGACTGGCGGCCAGTGTCGGCGCGGAGCCGTCCTTCATCACCACGCGCAGGCCGAGCAGCCTTTTTCCGGGCGAGCGGCCGCGGTTGAAAAGTTCCCACAGCAGGGAATAAAACAGCCCCGGAAGCAGGAGGACAAGATAAACGGTCAGGGTTGCGTTCCCGCCGAAGTCCGTGTCCGGCATGTAGTTGAAAAACAGTCCGGCAAACGTCCACACCGCATACACATACAGGGTCAGCAGAATCATGTCCGCGACGCGCGCCAGCAAACGTTCTCCGGCGCTGGCCGGCGTCTGCTCAATCCGGACGTACTGACCGGTAATGATCGTTGCATCTGCCATTATTTTCCTTCTTCACGGTTTATCGGGGCTGTCACACGCACCCCGATTCTGTCAAGACGCAGCCGTCTTTTGTGATTTCATGCCTCTGTCCCGATCCGCCGACAATTCTGCTCCAACTGCCGACGATCAGTTTCAAGCGGTTATTTTCCATCAACAAACGGTAGGCAAAACCGCCATACATTCCCCGAACCGGAAACCATTCTTCCGTTTCGACGGATAACAGTTTCATTGTCAGAACAGGAAATTCAACCGGATGACCCGTATTCCCGTCCCTAATTTCTCCTGCACGCTGCCTTATCAAATCGTGGAACAGGGATTGAATGCCCTGCAATTCATCCTCCTGCACAGGATCCGCCTTTTCAGGTTCATCCCGTTCCGGCTTACCGTCATACTTTTTTTCAAACTTCATACCCGTTTCTTTTTTAGCAGTTGACCCTGACAGATCTCTTGCTTTCGATGGGCAAATATATGAATAAATGTTGTATTTTTGTCCGCGATATGCGTTCATCCCCCTGGCATGGACTGTAAAATGATCCGGTAATGAAGGAAGTTTCGTTTATACGTCAAAATATGGAGAAGTGGAAATCACTGGAATCGGTGGTGGATCGAAATTCGGAGGAGCATCCCGAACGCCTGGCGGATGCGTATCTGGAAATCACGGCCGATCTTTCGTTTTCGCGGAGTCACTATCCGCGTTCCCGCATCACCGTTTACCTGAACAACCTGGCGTCGGCGCTTCACCACTCGCTGTACGGAAACAGGAAGGAATCCCGGTCGCGCATTTTCAGCTTCTGGAAGACGGAAGTGCCGCTGGTCATGTACGCTTCGCGGAAGGAGCTGCTGTATTCCTTTCTGATCTTCCTGACCGGCGTGGCCGTCGGCAGCCTGTCCACGCTGAACGACGACCTGTTTGCCCGCCTCATCCTGGGGAACGGGTACGTCGACATGACGCTCGAAAACATCCGGAACGGCGACCCGATGGGGGTGTACAAGGACATGTCGCCCGCGGGGATGTTTTTTTACATCCTGATCAACAACGTGCGCGTGTCGTTCACGATCTTCCTGTTCGGAGTGCTGACCGGCTTCGGCGCCGGTTTCATGCTGTTCTACAACGGCGTGATGATCGGCGCCTTTCAGACGTTCTGTTTCCAGCAGCAGGCCGGTCTGGAATCGCTGTTGGCCATCTGGCTGCACGGAACGCTGGAGATTTCGGCCGTGATCGTGGCCGGGGCAGCCGGTCTTGCGTTTGGCAACGGATGGTTTTTCCCCGGGACGTATCCGCGCGGCTACGCTTTTCGCCGGGGGGCGATTCGCGGGCTGAAGATCGCGGTCGGAACAACGCCCGTCTTTGTCTTCGCCGCCTTCGTCGAGAGTTTCCTGACGCGCCACACCGAAACGCCGGATGTGATTCGCGGCGGCTTTATTCTCCTTTCTCTTGCCTTTGTGTTATATTACTATATTTATTTACCCGAACAACTCAGTCATGGACCTTCCAAAACCCAAAATCCAGTTTTACAAAGTACGGACGTTTAGCGAAAAGATGAACGTCTCCTTTGATTTTCTGCGCGAAAATCTGAAACCGCTGTTGAAATTTTCATTCTACCTGATTCTGCCGCTCTGTCTGGTACAGTCGTTTTTCATGTCGTCCTTCATGCGGATATACTTCGGCATAGTCGGCAGCGGACCGGGCGGCGACGCCGTAACGGGCGCGCTTTCCGCCACGATCAACTACGGCCTGCTGATGGCGTGCATCATGCTGGGCAATATTCTGCTGTCGGCGCTGGTGTACGGTTTGATACAGACGTATGAAAGCCGCGAAAACCGCCTGTCGGGACTTGTCCTTGCCGACATCCGGGAGCTGCTCGTGAAGAATGGCATCAAGGTGACGCGGGTGATCCTGCTCACCTTCGGGGCCGTGTTCCTGTCCGTGGCGGCCATCTTGCTGCCGGCGCTGGTTTCGCCGTGGACGCTGATGCTGACGGTTCCGCTGTTTCTGTTCGGACTGTTTGCGGCGGCCGTTCCCTTCACCCTCCTTACGCCGCTGTACCTTTTCGAAGACCTGTCTTTCACCGCCGCCCTGCGAAAGGCGATGAAGTACGGTTTTTTCGCCTGGGGCGAGACGTTTCTCGTGATACTCGTCTTCGGGCTGCTGGCGGGCATGATCAGCGGCGTGTCGGCCATGCCGTGGTATCTCGTGACGGTGATCGGGTATTTCTTTTCGCTGGCCGATCCCGAAACGGCGATCAATTCCTCGGCGGGATACCGGTTTCTGACCTATCTGCTGGGCATCATCCAGATTTACGGGGCGTATGTCAGCAACATCCTCAGTCTGACAGGGCTGGCGTTCCACTATTTCCACCTGCGCGAAAAAAACGAAGGCATCGCCATGAAAGCGGATATTGTCAACTTTGACCGGTTATAGCCGTGACACAGTTGCTTGACCCCTTTGCCTGCGACACGGCCAAAATCGCGGCCTATCAGGCCGACCGGCACTTTGACTACAACAGCCAGTTGAACGCTCCCGACTACAGTCTGCTGGAAATTTTCGGCCGGTGGCTGGCGAGGCAACTCAGCCGTTTCTTCGGCAATGAACTGGCGGAAGACATCTCTTTCTGGTTGCTGATTGTCTTTTTTGTGGCGGTCGTGGCGGCGGCGGCCCGGTTTGTGTACAAAAAGCGGCCGGAGCTGTTCCTGCGCGAGAAGAAGAGGCCGCTGACTTATGAGATGGAAGAAGAAAACATCTACCGCATCGACTTCGACGGGGAACTGGCTGTTGCGCTGGCGGCGGGCGATTTCCGCGCGGCCGTCCGGCTGCTTTACCTGCAGACGCTGCGCTTTGCAGCCGACAGGGAGTGGATCGAGTGGCAAATCTACAAAACCCCGACGGAATACGTGTACGAACTGCAGCCGGCGCGCCTGCGGGCTTCGTTCCGCGACTTGACCAACCGCTTCCTGCAGGTGCGTTACGGCAACTTCAAGGCCACGCGCGAGTGGTTCGACGCCATGCGCTCGTTGCAGGATACATTCAGGAAAGGAGGGCTTCATGAAACTGTCGGGGAATAAACTCTACGTCCTGTTGCTGGCCGTTTTCCTGGGGCTGGTATTCGTCTACCAGTCCCGCACGCCGAAAAAGTTTGTCTGGCAGCCCACGTTCAGCGCCTATGACAGGAATCCGTTCGGCAGCTACGTGTTCGACGACGTGCTGACGTCTTCCATAGCGGGCTATCAAGTCGTAAACAGGACCTTTTACCAATTCTGGCTGGAAACGC
>JAITQL010000042.1 GCA_031288935.1 Tannerella sp. | reverse complement strand
ATGCCGTTTGCCGAAAAAAGATGCCCGGCCGTATCTGCCAGATAAATAGCCAGGTCTTCCAGCTGCCTGACGTTGCGGATGCTGTAACGCGAAACAATGTCTTTCAGCAAAATCGTGTGATAGATATTGAGCAGATACTCCGACACGGCCGCTTCGGTCAGCGGAAGATTGACCAAGTAGGGCAAGCCGCCGAAGCGGTAATACAGGGCAAAAGTATCGTCGCTGTCGTCTAATCGGTGGAACTGCAAAAACTCGCGATAGCTCAATCCGTGCACCTTGATCTCGATATACCGTCCGCTAAGCGTGGAAGCCAGCTCGCCCGAAAGCAGGTTGGCGTTGCTGCCCGTGCAGTAAATATCAAAATCGTTTTCGGCAAAGAATGTCCGCAAAGCCTTTTCGTATTGCGCAATATCCTGTATCTCGTCAATAAACAGGTAGCATTTCCGGTCGGGCGTTTTACGGTTTTCGCGGACGTACTGCACCAGATCGACATAATTTTTCAGGCTGTCAAATTCAAACAGCTCCTTGTTGATATACAGGATTTCGGCGTCGGGATGCAAGGCGCATATCTCGTCCATAATCTGGTACAGCAGATAGCTCTTGCCGATACGCCGTTGCCCCACAATGACTTTTATCATCTGGGTGTCGATAAACGGACGGATCCGTTCCATATAAAGTTCACGTTTGAAATAATCCGGTATCTTCATTTTTTATTTCTTATAAGAAAAACGCTTCGCAAAGGTATCAGTTTTATTTCTTATAAGAAACAACAGTCGCGAAATAAACCGGAAAAGTTTCGACGGATGAACAGAGCTTGGAGATTGTGAAGAAATAACATGACTGAATAATAAATAAACTGAAACCGCCCCGTTTTTTCATCCACCGCCCCGGTGATCGTCCCGCAGCCTGCGGCACACCTCCTGCATACTGCAAGAACTCTCCCGCAGCTTGCGGCACACCTCTCCGCACCTCCGTCGTTTCATGCAGATTCCGCAGATGAAAGGTCATTTAAATCTGCGGAATCTGCGTTGAAATCCATTCAATCTGCGTGAAACGGATCTTTGAATTTTTGAATCTTGAATCTTTGAATTTTTACGGCACCGCGACTTTCCGGGTTTCTACCATGTCCCCTATTTTAACCGTTACGAAGTATACCTGTCCGCGGCTTACCGTCACCCGGTGACTTGAGGCTTCCGTTTCGGTGCTGTATACCAGTGCGCCGACAAGGTTGTATACCTGCAGCCGGCTAATCACGCCCGCCGTTGAACGGACGTGAATCCCGTCGTTCAAGGCTGTCGCCGTCCAGGCCGTCGGGTCGACCGGTGCGGTGCGGACGCGGACATTGTCCATTCGCAGGGTAAAGCGGTCGTTCAGGCTGATGGCCTCCGCGCCGGACGTGCCGGCGACCGTAAAGGTGTACGACGGCGTCTGTTGCAGGTTGACTTCAATGCCCCTTTCGCGGTCAATCAAGTATACATCGTGCAGGAATCTCTCCAGACCCGTAAATGTCAGCGTTACTTCTCCCGCATTCCGCAGGCGCAGACCCAGGTCGGTGGTGCGCGACTGGAAGTCGCTGCCGGCGCTGATGGCCAGCGGTTCGCGGAGTGGCGTCAGGAGGTAGAGCGTAAGCGGGTTCTCGTCGTAAAACAGTGCGCGCACGTCTTCCCGCCCGCTGTATTCCGTCACGGCGTCGCGGTCGTACTGCAACACGGCGTAGCCCGTGCTGTTGCCCTGCGAGGCCTGGATATGCAATACCCCGCTCTCTTCCTCCTCCGCGCGCAGCTGATAGCCGCCGTACAGACCGGAGGGAGTGGTGGTCGTCCATTCCGGCGACATTTTCACCGAATAGACATCCGGCGTGCTCTTGACCGCAAAGAACGACTGCAGGGGCGGAATGAACTCCGGCGTGATCGGCGCCGGCCCCGTGTACACGTATCGCATGCCGGGCCGGTAGGCGGCATCGCCCGTCTTGACGGCCGTAAATCCGTCCGCCGGGTTTCCGCCCCAGATCAGGTATCCGCTCGTGGCCAGCCGGTCGCTGTTCTGGAGAAGAAACAGGGATACGTCGAGGTAGGCCAGGTAGGGATTCACCACCTGCACCATGTTGCCTTCCAGATCGCCGCCGACGACCGGGAGGTCAAAGAGGTTGCCGGTCATGGAAACGCCGTCCGTGATGAACTTCCCGGCGTTGGCACGGCCGAGCAGGTATGGCGGATTCGCGGGATGCGCCGCGTCGGTATAACTGTTGTCGGACTGGGGGAATACCCACAGCTTGTCGCGCGATTCGGGCGTACTTGTTACTTTCAGGTTGAAGGAGACGCCCAGCGGAAGCGGCATGCCCAGCTCGCCGAACGTGGCGGTCAGCATGTCGGCCTGCGCCGGATCGAGGCCGTTCGGATGCGCCTGCTGAAACAGGTTCATGTAGACGTCGCCCCAGCGAGGCTGGCTGGCGGCGTCCTTGAAGTGCCAGTCGCCCGAATACATGTCCTGCAGCGGGGCAGACCACATGACGAACCGGTCGCGCTCCAGCGAGTTGAGCCGTATCTCTACCCGTGCGCCGGCATGGGTCAGCGCGTGCGGATTCTTGAGCATGGCACGATCCTGCACCGTGATCCGTGCACAGACGGCAGCGGCTTTCAGTTCGGGGAAGTTCGGGGCGCCGGAGGGAACCGTCACGTCGGTACAGGGGGAGGGCAACCAGGTAACAGGCCTTTCGTAGACGGCGCTTCCGGAGGTATGCAGTTCCACCCAGTTGTTCGGGTTGTGCCAGTCGTGGCTTATCAATCCCGTCCATCGCATGGGCGCCGGCGTGCTGCCGTTCACATGGACGGTGAACAGGCCTTTCGGAAAGCCGCCCGCGCGGTTCCAGGGCGCCGTGCCGTCGGGCGCAACGGGTTGTATGAGCCAGGAGCCGTCGGCGGTCATGGCCGGCAGTGTTTTGACCGCGCTGCTGCCGGCCGGCACGTCGGCCGGGGTATACCAGTCGAAGCCAACGCCGGCCGGACGCTCAACCAGCCGGATGTTGACGGGCGAGTTATAGCAGGCCGAAGCGCCCAGTTCATCCTGCAGGATGTATATGTAGACGGTGGCATACGAGGTCTGCCAGTCGAAGATGTCCGGATTGTAGAACGTAAACTCGTAGCAGAAGGAGTCGATCTGGTTGGTCAGGCTGTCCGTCCCGAGGTTGTTGTAGACAAATCTGCTGTTGCTGCCCGTTCCGGTCACATCGAGCGTGCCGTTCCGGGGCTGCACCGTCACGGAATCGAGCAGGCTGAAGAGCGGCAGATAGAGGCCGGGCGGCAGGACATCGTTGGCCAGGGCGTCTATTTCAATGTCACGGAAGATCTGCACCGTCTTCACGTCGTCGTACGCTCTCAAAATCCTTGACCCGGGGTCGAAGACTTCGTTCAGGATGAACTCGCATTCCTGTTGCAGGAAGTCGGGCGTGCCCTTGCTGTTCAGGCGGACTGCCAGATGGGTGAAGGGCACGAAGTCGGCTAAACGGTGCACCGTGATGACGGTGTGCAGGGTGTCGCCCACATTAACAGGGATCATGATGCTGTCGACGGCCATCACGGCGCCCGTTACCGTGTTCCGGAAAACGGTGATGTAGAATGGCGGTTGCGCCGCAGCGTTGCCGATGTTTGTAAAGGTCAGGAAAATGCGCAGCGAATCGCCTTGGGAACGATAGTCATACGTCGTGGAAAGGAGCTTCATGTCGGGCGCCAGCCACAGCGGAGTGCCGTTCCTGTTCAGTGTAGTCTGCTGTTGCAGAAAACTGTTGAACGGCCGCACGTCGTCCGCCGGATTTGAAACATTGATGCCCGGGAAGACCAGCGCCGGATTCATCGGATACTGCGGAACGCTCAAGTCCTCGTTGATGTTTACCGAATTGTACGCATGTTGATTCCACACCTTCCGGGCGGACGCCCATTCGCCCGTTACGCTTCCGTACCAGAGGAGCCGGACGTCCGTAGTGTTGGCCAGCCCTCCCGAAACCAGGATGTCGGCATGGCCGTCCCTGTCCAGATCCACCACGATCGGATATTCGGTATGCGTGGCGGAGAGGCAGGCAAAGGAGTCGATGTTGTTTCCGTCGATGTTGATGATCCGCAAGTGCGTCTCGTCGCGGTAAACCAGTTCCACTTCGCCGTTCTGGTCGAAGTCGAACATCGACATGGTGGTGGCGCCGGAGGTGTCCGACGTAGCCTTCTGCCACAGCTGGTTAAACAGTTTGGTTCCCGGATTGTAGGCATAGGCCGCAATAGCCCTGGTCCAGGTAAACGCAATCTCGGGACGGCCGTTGCCGGTAATGTCGCCGGCAAAGGGGCGGGATATGCGCATGCTGCTGTTGGCGATGGAGACCTTGTTTCCGATCGGGGTAGGCGTTGCGCCGTCCCATACATACATGACCACCCCGGATGGTGAGCTGGTTCCTCCGGTGACGATTACGTCCACGTCTCCATCCAGATCAATGTCGGCCACGGAGGTGAATCCGTCGGGGTATTCGGCGGCGGGCATCTGCGCCA
>JAITQL010000008.1 GCA_031288935.1 Tannerella sp. | reverse complement strand
TGGCGCAGGATGTATTTCGCCGTATCGCTGAGCGTACTGGCATTCTTTACGAACAGCAGTCCGGCGTCGAACGTCACTTTCAGCGCCTCCCCCTTCCTGACCGTTTCGATCGCTCTTTTTTGGGGTAGCACAACATCCAGTTCCGCTTTTTGCCCGGCTATATTTTTGCTGATAACGACGCCGGCCTTTCCGCCGATCACGGCAGAGCCAACGGCTTCCAAAGCCGCGCCGCCTATCGTACGCTCTGCCGTTTCGCTCGACTTGCAGCCGATCAGTATGACAACGATGGAGAGGATCCATCCTCCCCACCGTTTCACTTTTTCCTTCATTCCCACGCCTTACTCGAACAGATGAATCGACTCGCAATAGGCCAGCTCTCCCTGCACGATGAATGTCAGCTCGTCGGCGGTAAAGTGGCCTGCGCCGTCACGCTTGACGTTCTTCATCACGTATTGAAGTATCTCGTCTTCATCAATATCCACGACCTCGTTGTCATCGCCGTCCAGAAGTCCTTTCGACTCATAATACTCGCAAAGCAAGTCTGTGACGTACACAATATCGTCGTCGCTGAATTTTTCCTTCAGTTCCTGCGGAAGACAGTTGCGGATGAACTTCACCGCATCGTCGTCGTCATACAGATAATCATTTTCTTCATTCATGTCCATAATGCTATTTCTATCAAAGTTTTTTTATCCTTTTCCGGTCAGTAATCCAATGGTGCGTCCCTTGTTTCCAACGGCGCAGTAATACATGTAATACGTATTCTCGTGCGCGTTGAAGACGAGCGAGATTTTATGCGCATATTTCAGGTCGAGGCCGGCCGGATGACCTCCGAACTTGTAGAGCGGCTCCGGATCGGCCGTCCAGTGCAGCAAATCGCGGGAAAAGGCGACCATGATGCTGGCGCCGCCTTTTCCGACGCCAAAGTAAAACATCGTCCAGTGATCGCCGTCCCTGTACACTTTCCCGTCGGAACAGAACTGCTCGTCATAACCGCCCGGACGGTTGCGAATAACGGGGTTGAACGGATAGCGCACCCAGTGTTTCAGATCGTTCGACAAAGCAACGCCCATCTGTTCCACCGGTCCCGCCGCCGCGTTGTAAAAGTTATGGTACGTCCCTTCGTGTTCCACAAGCCAGGGCTGATAGATGCAGTCAGCTTCCCACGTCCTGCAATCCTTCTGGTATACCGAAAGAATCGGTTCGTCCGACGCCCGTTTCCAGTGAAGGCCATCCTCGCTCGCGGCTACCCCTTCGTAACCCGGCCGCAGTTCGTAGCCTCCCTGTCGCGGATAGCAACCGTAGAGCGTCCAATACATCCCGTCCTGTTTCCGAAGCATCCGCGGCGCGCGAATATCCCAGCTACGGTACAGATAGGCGCCGATCACGCAACCGCCATGATCAAACTGACCTTCCGGCCCGAATCCCATCGCCAGTTGCGGATTTTTCCAGTGAATCAGATCCTCGCTTTCCACTACGAACGAGTTGTATCCGGATTGATTAAATCCTATGAAACTCATGTACCAGACATCCGGTTTGTCTTCCAGCTGGAAAACGCAGGGCACATCGTAGTTATGAAAACCTTCCGCACCGGGAATCGGGTAATCGGCCGGTATGACCGGATCAGGGTGATAGTTCCAGCCGCGAAAGGGCGCGCTCCACCGTCCGAGGATTTCTTCGCCGAGCGGCGCCGTCGATTCGTCCTCCGGGTTCAACGACGGTGCAACGGACGGCGCCGCCCACAGACGCCCGGACGGCGGGACAGCCAGGATGGCCGTCCCCAACGCCGTTTGACGTATAAAGTTTCTGCGGGAAAGCGGTTGACCGGAGATTGACCGTTCAGTAGGATTCATTTTTTTCTTCATGATGATTTATTGCATGTCCTCCGTTACCAGCTTATATTTGGGCACCAGCGCTTTCATCACGACCCATCCAATCAGGTAGGCCACTGCACAGATAATAAATATGATGAAATATCCGGCCGGTTTGCCTTCAAAGCCGAGAAACGTCATGTTTGTTTCGCCGGCATGGACAAAGAGGTTACCTGCCCCCTTCTGAAGAATCATGGAGCCAATCCCGCCGGCCATGCCGCCAATGCCCGTCACCGTCGCAATAGCGCCCTTGGGAAACATGTCGCCAACGGTAGAGAAGAGATTGGCGCTCCACGCCTGATGCGCCGCGCAGCCAATGGAAATGAGCAACACCGGAATCCATGCCGCATTTCTGCCCAGAGCGGCGAAGTTCATGCCCAGCGGTTGCGCCAGCAGCACGAAGAGCGGAAAGAAGGCAAAAATCAACATGGCTTTCATGCGCGCCGCATAAGGATTCTGCCCGCTGCGATTAATGAATACGGTCGGCAACTTTCCACCCAGAATCGAGAGTACGGTCACAATGGCGTAGAGCGTAAATATAAGCGCCATACCCAGCCCTTCGGACGTCTTGATGCCAAACTGCGTGCTCAGATACGAAGGCGTCCAGAAAAGGAAAAACCACCATACCCCATCCGTCATGAATTTGCCCACGGCAAAAGCCCACGTCTGCTTGAACGCGAAACACTTGAGGAACGGTAACTTTTTCTCCTGTTCGACGGCTTGTTTCGGAGCCGCCCCTACTGCCTGTTCCGATTTGTCCTGCTCGATGTATTCAAGTTCTGCTGCGTTGACACGCTTGTTC
Organism: Tannerella sp.; assembly: GCA_031288935.1. Lineage (GTDB taxonomy): Bacteria > Bacteroidota > Bacteroidia > Bacteroidales > Tannerellaceae > Tannerella. Next base: position 2,860 of record JAITQL010000008.1, on the reverse strand, counting down.
TGCGCGGGCTTATCGTACAGAAATACCCAGAATCCCATCCACGCAAAACCGAATGCGCCGATGATGATAAAGGCCATTTCCCATCCGAACATCTTGGCAAGCGGCGGAATGGACAGCGGTGCAAAGAGAGCGCCGATCGAAGCGCCTGCATTGAAAATGGAGGTTGCGTAGGCACGGTCTTTCTTTGGAAAATATTCGGCAGTAGCCTTGATGGCTGCGGGAAAGTTGCCCGCTTCGCCCAGCGCAAGCACACAGCGCGCAACGAGAAAGCAGTACATGCTGACTGTAGCAACGAGCACGGCCACATCACCGGTTGCGCTGGCCAGTTCGGCGGCGCTGTGCATTCCCACCCATGCTTCGGTGACAATACCGCAAACGGCATGCAGGCAAGCGCCCACGCTCCACACGCCAATCGCCCACAGAAAACCTTTCTTCGTTCCCAGCCACTCTACAAACCGGCCGGCAAAGAGCATGCAAATGGCGTATACAATGGAAAAAACGGAAGTAATGGTCCCGTAATGCGCCTCGTTCCAGTGAAATTCGGGCTTGATAAATTCGTCCCACGTGAGCGACAGCACCTGCCTGTCCAAATAATTCACCGTTGTTGCAAAAAACAGCATCGCACAGATCACCCAGCGGTAGTTGGTTATTTTTTCACTTATCTTGTTCATGGCAAAATCCTTCAAACTTATTTGGGTTGTTTTCCGATGTAAGCCAGAATACCGCCGTCCACATACAGGATATGTCCGTTCACGAAATCGGACGCATCGGACGCCAGAAATATGGCCGGGCCTTGCAGGTCTTCAGTCGTGCCCCAACGGGCAGCCGGCGTCTTGGCGATGATAAACCGGTCGAAGGGATGTTTGGAGCCGTCGGGCTGAATCTCGCGCAACGGCGCCGTTTGCGGCGTAGCGATGTAGCCCGGCCCGATACCGTTGCATTGAATGTTATACTCCCCGTACTCGGAAGCAATGTTGCGGGTCAGCATTTTCAATCCCCCTTTGGCGGCGGCGTAAGCCGAAACCGTCTCGCGCCCCAGCTCGCTCATCATCGAACAGATATTGATGATTTTGCCGTGTCCTTTCTTCATCATACCCGGAATCACGGCTTTGGAAACGATAAACGGCCCGTTCAGGTCGATGTCGATGACCTTGCGGAACTCGGCCGCACTCATTTCGTGCATGGGTATCCGTTTGATGATACCGGCATTGTTCACCAGAATATCGACGGCGCCGACTTCCTTTTCAATTCGGGCGACCAGAGCGTTCACCTGTTCTTCGTCCGTCACATCGCACACGTAACCGTGCGCCTGAATACCGGCTTCGCGATAGGAAGCCAGTCCCTTGTCAACCAGTTCCCGATTGATGTCGTTAAATACAATCGTGGCGCCGGCCTTGGCAAAAGCCGAAGCAATGGCAAATCCGATGCCGTAGGAAGCGCCGGTCACCAGCGCAACTTTTCCGTTCAGTAAAAATAAATTCTCCATATCTTATTATTTATAGTTAGATTACATGATTTCATCTTGAAACCCTTCCCGAGCCGTCGCCTTTCAGCAGATTTTCCACTTCGGCAACGCTGACTGCATTGAAATCTCCGTAAACGGTATGCTTCAGGCAGGAAGCGGCCACTGCAAAATCCAGCGCCCGCTGCGGATCGGAGGGATACGTGACAAGGCCGTAAATCAGCCCTCCCATAAAAGAATCGCCGCCGCCCACGCGGTCAACGATATGTGTAATATCATACCGTCTGGACCGGTACAGCTTGTCGCCATGAAGGACGCCGCTCCAGGTATTGTGATTGGCATTGACGGAACCGCGAAGGGTGATGATGACTTTCTTCGCTCGCGGAAAACGTTTTTTCAACTGAAGACAAACCGATTCAAACTGTGCGGCATCGACTTCGCCGCCGGTATGCGTGACGTCAAAACCTTCCGGCTGAATACCGAAGACTTTTTCCGCGTCTTCTTCATTTCCCAAAATCACATCGCAGCCTTCCACCAGCGCAGGCATGATTTCGGAGGCCGTTTTACCGTATTTCCACAAATTCTTGCGATAGTTCAAGTCGGTCGATACCGTAATGCCTAAACGGTTCGCTGTTTGAATCGCTTCCAGACAAGCATCCGCAGCGCCTTGCGAGAGCGCCGGCGTTATACCCGTCCAGTGAAACCACTGTGCCTCCCTGAACACTTCTTCCCAGTCGACCATTCCCGGCCGAATCTCCGCAATAGACGAGTTTGCCCGGTCGTACACCACTTTTGAAGCACGGGCAACAGCTCCTGTTTCAAGGAAATAAATGCCCATACGGGTTCCGCCGCGGATGATTTGATTCGTTCCGACATTATATTTCCGCAACTCGGAGATACACCATTCGGCAATGTCATTTTGAGGCAGGCGGGTCACAAAGTCCGCCGGAATGCCGTAATTGGCAAGCGAAACGGCTACATTTGCCTCTCCGCCTCCAAACGTGGCATTCAAGCTGTTCGACTGGATAAACCGCATGTATCCGGGCGTTGCCAGCCGCAACATGATTTCTCCGAATGTAACTGTTTTCTTCATAAACAACACTTTTAATTACTGACGAGTTCGTTTCAATTATGCTTCACGCGGGACGGTTTTGTGCAATATAACAGTCCCGACCGTGTTTTCAGCCGAAAAAGCGTCTGCAACTTTTGTTCCGGACATGTTTTCGACCCGAAAAATGTCTGCAACTTTTGTTCCAACCGTTTTTTCGACCCGAAAAACGCCTGCAACTCTTGTTCCAACCGTTTTTTCGACCCGAAAAACGTCTGCAACTCTTGTTCCAACGGTTTTTTCGAGCGGAAATACGGGTGGACGTGTTGGTTCGGGCGTTTTGGGGGGTG
>JAITQL010000256.1 GCA_031288935.1 Tannerella sp. | reverse complement strand
GACAGGATTTCATTTCCTGTCGACAGGATTCTGTTCCTTGTCGACAGGATTTCATTTCCTGTCGACAAAATTTCATTTCCTGTCGACAGGATTTTGTTCCGTGTCGACAGGATTTCATTTCCTGTCGACAAAATTCCATTTCCTGTCGACAGGATTTTGTTCCGTGTCGACAAAATTTCATTCCCTGTCGACAGGATTTTGTTCCGTGTCGACAGCAATTCACTTAGACAGGACAGGCGCATGAACAGGAGAACCGTCATACTGGGAGCGGGCGAAAGCGGCACGGGCGCAGCCCTGCTGGCTCAGGCCAAGGGAGAGGACGTATTTGTTTCCGACCTTTCCGTCATCCGTCCCAAATACAAGGAGATGCTGGAAGCGCGCGGCATCGCCTGGGAAGAGAACCGGCATACGGAGTCGTTGATTTTGCAGGCGGACGAGGTCGTTAAAAGCCCCGGCATACCGGACAAGGCGCCGGTGATTCAACAAATCAAAGCGCGCGGCATCCCGATTCTGTCCGAGATCGAACTGGCGGGACGCCATACGCAGTCCAGGATGATCTGTATCACCGGGAGCAACGGCAAAACGACGACTACGATGCTGACGCACCATATTCTTTCGCAGGCCGGGCTGGACGTGGGGCTGGCCGGTAACGTGGGGCACAGCCTCGCCCTCCAGGTGGCCGAAACGCCGCACGACTACTACGTGATCGAGTTGAGCAGTTTTCAGCTGGACAACATGTACGACTTCAAGGCCGACATTGCCATCCTGCTGAACATTACGCCCGATCACCTGGATCGCTACCGGTACGAAATGCAAAACTATGTGGATGCCAAATTCCGCATCCTGCAAAACCAGACGGCGGAGGACGCCTTTATTTTCTGGAACGACGATCCCGTCATTGCACGCGAAATAGCCAGGCGCCGTCCGCAGGCAACGCCGTATCCGTTTTCCGACCGGCCTCATCCTTCCCTGAAGGGATTCCTCTCCGACGGAGAAATCAGTATTGAAACATCAAAAGGAACATGTATAATGAATCAAAATTCAATTGCAATGAAAGGTACGCATAACTTGTACAACTCGATGGCAGCCGGTATTGCTGCCAAACTGTCGGATATCCGCAATGAAAACATCCGCGCCTCGCTGGCCGATTTTACCGGCGTGGAACACCGGCTTGAGAGGGTCGCCCGTATCAAGGGGGTGGATTACATCAACGATTCCAAGGCAACCAACGTCAATTCCTGCTGGTATGCACTGCAAAGCATCAACACGAAGCTGGTACTGATCCTCGGCGGAACGGACAAGGGGAACGACTATTCCGAAATCGAACCGGTCGTGATGAAAAAAGCCCGCGCCCTGATTTTCCTGGGCGCCGACAATACGAAGCTGCACGAGTTCTTCGACGGCAAGGTGACGCAAATCGAAGACGCGCGCTCGATGGAGGAAGCGGTGCACATCGCCTGCCGCCTTGCGGAGAAAGGCGACACGGTGCTGCTGTCGCCCTGCTGCGCCAGCTTCGACCTTTTCAAAAGTTACGAAGACCGCGGCACGCAGTTCAAAACGTGCGTGCGCAATCTGTAAAACAAAACGGAGATGGAGACAACCAACAATCTGACAAAGAAAATATTTTACGGAGACATCTCGGTGTGGGTGATTTTCCTGCTTCTGATCTGCTGTTCCCTCATCGAGGTGTTCAGCGCAACCAGTACGCTGGCCTACAGGCAGGAGAATATCTGGGTACCGATCATGCGCCATGCGTCGTTTCTGTTCGGCGGCTTTTTGCTGATACTGGGGTTATCGCATACGCACTACAGGTTCTTTTCGCTGGCCATCCTGCTGTTGCCGGTAGCCATCGTGATGCTTGTCGCAACGTTTTTCATCGGCGTCGGCTCGCACGACGCCTACCGGTTTCTGTCCCTGTTCGGCATCCAGTTCCAGCCTTCGGAATTTGGAAAACTGGCCTGTGTCATTTACGTGGCCTTTCTGCTGAGCAAGCGGCGCAAACTTTCCAACGACAGGGTCTTCAAGTTAATTCTCTGGGGCGTGTCGCCGGTCTGTCTGCTGATCCTTCCGTTCAATCTTTCCACGTTTATTCTGCTAACGGCCGTATGCCTTTTGATGATGTTTATCGGCCAGATACCGTACAGGAAGTTAATCAAGCTGACGCTTGTGCTCCTCGCGCTCGGCACGGTGGCCGTCACGCTCCTGTATCTGATTCCGCCGGAGACGGTCAATAAATACATGCGCCGCGCCAGCACCTGGCAAAATCGCGTGATCCGGTTCGTCGACCCGAAAACGGAGCAAGACAGCAAGACCTATCTTTTGCCGTCGGACGACGATTACCAGATCATCCACGCCAAAGCCGCCATAGCCGGAGGCGGCCTGTTCGGCAAAGGGCCAGGCCGCAGCGAACAGCGGGATTTCCTGCCGCAGGCATTTTCCGACTTTATTTTCGCCATTATCATCGAAGAATTGGGTGTGGTGGGCGGATTCTGCGTACTGCTGCTTTATCTCATGCTCATGGTGCGGGTGGGCGTCATTGCAAAGAAATGCGAGAAACTGTTTCCCCGCTATCTGGTTGTCGGGTGCGGTTTGCTGATCGTCCTGCAGGCGCTCCTGCACATGGCCGTCAATGTGGATATGGGGCCGGTGACGGGGCAGCCTTTGCCCCTGATCAGCCGGGGCGGTACGTCTACCATGCTGACGTGCGTTTATATCGGAATCATTCTCAGCGTAAGTCACTTTGGCGCCGGAATGAGCGAGATGGACGAAGACGAAGAAGAGGACGAAGAAGAGATGGAAACGGAGGCGGATTCGGAAAAAAATCCTATATTCGCCGTTGAATCAAGCGTATCGGAAAGATGAAATCGTATCGGATCATGATAAGCGGAGGGGGAACGGGAGGACATATCTTCCCGGCAATAGCTGTTGCCCGTGCGTTCGGATTGCGTTTCCCCGCATCGGAAATCCTGTTTGTCGGCGCGGATAACCGCATGGAAATGGAGCGGGTGCCGGCCGCCGGATACAGGATTGTCGGACTTCCCGTCTGCGGGTTTGACAGGAGTCGCAAGCTGAAGAATGTTTCCGTGCTGTTCAAACTGTTCAAAAGCCTCCGGATGGCGAAAAAGCTGCTTCGCACATATCAACCCGACCTGGTGGTTGGCGTTGGCGGCTATGCCAGCGGCCCGACGTTATGGGCGGCTTCCTCGCTACGCATCCCGACACTGATTCAGGAGCAAAACTCGTATGCCGGAATCACCAACAAATGGCTGGGAAAACGGGTGGATACGGTCTGTGTAGCGTATGAGGGCATGGAACGGTTTTTTCCTGCACGGAAGATTGTTCTCACGGGCAATCCCGTACGGAAAGAGCTGGAAGAAACAAGCGAGGAAAAAGAAAAGGCGCTGGCTTATTTCCGGTTGTCGGCAGAGAAAAAGACGGTGCTGGTGCTTGGGGGGAGTTTGGGGGCGCGCACTGTCAACCGTTCGGTGTTGAACGGATTAGACCGGTTGCTGGATGCCGGCATCCAGTTGATTTGGCAGACGGGACGTTCCGGTTACGACCTCATCCGGCAGCAACTGGAAGGGAAGGATACCCGGAATCTGTTATGGTGTTCCGGTTTCATTTCGCGTATGGATTGTGCGTACGCCGCGGCAGACCTGGTTGTTTCACGCGCCGGCGCCGGTTCCATCGCCGAACTCTGTTTGCTGAAAAAACCGGCCATCCTGATTCCTTCGCCCAACGTGGCCGAAGATCACCAGACTAAAAATGCACTGGCCGTCGCCAACAGGGATGCGGCGATGGTGATTGCGGATCGTGATGCGGAAACACAGCTGACGGACGGGATATTGAATCTCGTCTGCGATACGGAGCGGCTGCACGTATTCGGCGAACAGATCGGCCGGCTGGCACACCTTCGCAGCGCCGAACGTATCGTAGATGAAATGGTAAAACTAATCGTGAAAGAGTAAGAGCAATGGATTTTCAAAAGATACAATCTGTTTATTTTATCGGTGCGGGCGGCATCGGGATGAGCGCACTGATTCGTTATTTTCATTCCAGGGGGATTGCCGTGGCGGGTTATGACCGGACGCCTTCCGCATTGACGGAACAGTTGATTCGGGAAGGCGCCGGTCTTCATTTCACGGACGATGTCCGGCTCATTCCCTCCGGTTTCATGTCTCCCGAAAAAACGTTGGTTATATACACGCCGGCCGTGCCCGAATCACATGCGGAACTGACGTATTTCCGAACGCGGGGCTATGAAGTGCTCAAGCGTTCCCAGGCGCTGGGTTTGATTACACGTTCGGAACGGGGATTGTGTATTGCCGGAACGCACGGAAAGACGACCGCTTCGTCCATGACGGCCTGGTTACTGCATTCTTCCCCGGTAGGATGCAACGCCTTCCTGGGGGGAATCCTGAAAAATACGGACAGTAACCTGATCTTGTCCGAATACAGTGACTTGACCGTCATCGAAGCCGATGAATATGATCGCTCTTTTCATCAACTGTCGCCTTACATGGCGGTGATTACATACGTTGATCCCGACCATCTCGACATCTACGACACCGCCGCCGCCTACCGGCAGAGTTTTGAACAGTTCACCTCCCTGATTCAGCCGGGAGGTGTTTTGGTGATGAAATACGGCCTGCACATGACGCCGCGCCTGCGATCCGGCGTCAAATTGTTCACCTATTCGGCGACAAATGGAAAAGCGGACTTTCATGCAAAAAATATCCGTATCGGCAACGGGGAAATTTTCTTTGACTGGGTGGGGCCTTATGCGCAGATCGCGAACGTTCAGCTGGGCGTGCCGGTGAAGATCAATATCGAAAACGCCATTGCCGCCATCGCGCTGGCTTGGTTGAACGGCGTTTCCGCAGATGAAATCCGGGCTGCCATGAAATCGTTTGCCGGCGTTGCACGCCGTTTCGACATTTGCCTTAAAAAAGAAAACCTGGTATTGATAGACGATTATGCGCATCACCCGGAGGAATTAAAAAACAGTATTTTATCCGTGAAAGAATTATATGCCGGACGAAAAGTGACCGGCATCTTCCAGCCGCATCTCTATACCCGGACACGAGACTTTGCGGAGGGCTTTGCCGAAAGTCTTTCGCTGCTGGACGAGTTGATTCTGCTGGACATTTATCCGGCCCGTGAAGAACCGATTCCGGGCGTTACTTCCCGACTTGTCTTCGAGCGCGTGACGATTGCGGACAAAACGCTTTGTTCCAAAGCGCAATTACCCGAACGGATCGCCGCCGGAACGTACGAAGTTGTCTTAATGCTTGGCGCCGGCGATATTGACCGCCTTGTCGAACCGATTAAAAAAATCCTCGAAAAGAAATGAAACGTATCTTGTCCATAGCTGTCGCCGTTGCTTTACTGGCGTGTCTCGTTTTCGTCCTTTTGATAAGGCAGGAATCCACGGATGAAACCCGCTGCCGCAACCTGCTTGTGGTGATCAGGGACAGCGTGGACAGGCCGTTCCTGCGTGAACAGGAAATCGTCGCGTTGCTGAAAAATACGCGGCTTTATCCGGTCGACCGGCCTGTCCGGCAGATAAACACGGACACCATCGAAAAAGTAATTGCCAAAAACGAACTCGTCGCCACGGTCAATGCCTACAAGACGTCTTCCGGTAACATAAAAATCGAAATTACGCAAAAAATGCCTATCTTGCGCGTGTTTGGCACTCGGGAAAGCTATTATGTGGACGATTTGGGACAAGTGATGCCGGCTGATTATCGCTACGCATCCTGTTTGCCGGTAGCCAGTGGGAAAATAGAAAAATCGTTCGCAACAACGGAGTTATTCAGATTTGCATTATTTTTGCAGAAACATAAATTCTGGAATCATCAGATTGAACAGATCTACGTTCATCCGAATAAAGAAGTGGAATTAGTCCCGCGCGTGGGCGACTGCCATATTTATTTGGGCGCTTTTGAGGATTTCAAGGAGAAAATGGATAACTTGCAGCTTTTTTATGAACAGGCTATTCCCAAAATCGGATGGGAAAAGTACGAAATGATAAATTTGAAATATAAAAACCAGATTGTTTGCACAAAAAAATAACAGCGTATGGCAGATGCAAATTACACAGTAGCGATTGAAATAGCGACCTCCTGTCTCGTCGGGATGGTCGGGAAGAAAAATGACGACGGAACGGTTTCTATCCTGGCCACGGAAAAGGAAGACGCCGGCGGCTGCATTCGGAGAGGGAATGTGTATAACGTGGAAGAAACCGGTATGCTGATGAAACGGCTGGTGAAAAAACTGCAAAACCGGATTATCGACAAACTGCCCGGTTTCCGGATCGAAAAAGTATATGTAGGAGTTGGCGGACAATCGCTTCATTCCGTCGAACATTTCGAGATGAAAACCCTTTCGATCGACACGGTTGTTTCGGGTCATGATCTCCGCGCCCTGGACGGACAGTGCCACGCATATCGTCCCGAGCTGGAAGACGTGCTGGGGATTACGGCGCCGTCTTATTATGTGGACAACAAACCGGTTGAACAGCCGGAGGGGCTTCCGGCCAAACGCATCGAGGCGCATTACAAGCTGATTGTCGGACGGCCATCCATCCGAAACGCCGTGATCAGTTGCGTGAAACCCGCAGGCGTCCAACTGGCGGGAATTTTTGTTTCGCCGCTCTCCCTGGCCGAAGCCACACTCGGTTTGGAGGACAGGAAGAATGGGTGTGTCCTGATCGGCTTCGATACCGGGGTGACATCGGTAGCTGTTTATAAAAACGGCGTCCTGGCTCACCTGTCAGTAGTTCCCCTGGGGGGTCAACTGCTTGTCGGGGATTTGATGAAATCCCTTCAACTGAAAGAAGAACAGAACGCCGAATGGTTGAAAAACCGGTTTGGTCTGTCTTTGGCCGGCGTGCGAAAAGACGTTCCCGATTCGCAGGAAAAGATTGAAATCGAAGACAAGACGGTTACGCCAAAACGCCTCAACGCCATCATCGAAGGCCGCGTAAAGGAAATTGTGGAAAATGTATACGAACGTATGCGCACCACCGGCGACGTCGCCTCCCTGGGCGCCGGAATCATCCTGGCCGGCAACGCTTCCGACCTGAAAAACTTGCCCGAACTGCTCCGCCAGCGTTTCAACCTGGACGTTCGTTACGCAACGATCTCGAAAGAACGGGTAGAACGAACTGAAATCAAGGCCGGCGACCGGGATTATATGACGGCCATCAGTTTGCTGATTCAAGGGAAGGGGGATTGCCTGACATACGAGGCGCCTCCGGCACCGGTTCCGGTCGAAGCGGTCAAGCCGGTTGAGAAACCTCGCGGCGGGAAAGAGCGTGGCAAAGGGAAAAAACCTGTGGACGGCGACACGGGGAAAGGTGGATTGAGAAGCCTGTTTGACAGTATAAGAGATAAAGGGGTGGCGGATTTATTCAAAGAAGATTAATTGAAAAGAGATGAACGAGGAAAATAAATCAAGCGAAATCATACCGTTCAAATTTCCGGCGGATACGGGAAAAATCATCAAGGTGATCGGAGTGGGCGGCGGCGGCGGAAACGCCGTGAAACACATGTACAGGGAAGGCATCCATGACGTCGCTTTCGTATTGTGCAATACGGACAAGCAAGCCATGGATGATTCCGATGTGCCGGTCAAGATCGTACTGGGTCCCCATGTCACGAAAGGACTGGGCGCCGGCAACAAGCCGGAAGTGGCTCTGGAAGCAGCCCGCGAAAGCGAAGAGGAAATCCGCGCCATGTTGAGCGACGGTACCCGGATGGTGTTCATCACAGCCAGCATGGGTGGAGGCACCGGTACGGGCGCCGCACCGGTGATTGCCGAAATTGCCAGGAAAATGAATATCCTGACGGTAGGAATCGTGACCATTCCCTTCCTGTTCGAGGGATACGACAAAATCAGCCAGGCGCTGGACGGCGTGGGAGAAATGAGTAAAAACGTGGATGCGCTGCTCGTCGTGAACAACGAACGCCTGAGCGAACTGTATCATAAAAAACTCGACAAAGTGCCCCTCAGAATCGCTTTAGGCAAAGCCGACGATACGCTTACGGTGGCGGCCAAAAGCATCTCGGAACTGATCACGTTGCCCGGAAAGATGAATCTGGACTTCGCCGATGTGAATACAACTCTCAAGGACGGCGGCATCGCCCTGATGAGCGCCGGATACGGCGAAGGCGAGAATCGCCTGGCGGAAGCCATCAAGGATGCGCTTAATTCGCCCTTGTTGAGCTATAACGACATATCCAATGCAAAGAAAATCCTTTTCCAGATCTCTTCCAGTTCCGACGAAAAATTTGAAATATGTATCAATGAGCTTGATCACATCAAAAAATTCATGGCTGACTTTGAGAAATATATTGAAGTGATCTGGGGAACGGCTTACAACAATACACTGGGCGAGAAAGTCAAGTTTACGATACTGGCTTCCGGGTTTGGACTGGAGGAAATACTCACCCAAAAGGAAAAGGACGATATTTCCAGCAGAAAAGAAATCGACAACAGGAAAAAGAATAAGGAAATAGAGACAAAAATCAAGAAATTCTACGGCTCGCATGACCCATCCGACGACCTGGCGTCGCGCATTGCGATCCTGACATGGGACGAAATGGACGACGACTCTTTCATCCATTTGCTGGAAGAACATCCCACCTGCGACCGCGATCCGCAGTTGATCGGGCAGGCACGGGAGAAACATGCGCCCGCAACGGCTTCCGACGCCCGGCAGACAACGACCGCATCGACGGGCGCCAAACCGCTTACCATCAAATTCGCTTAATACAAATCCAAAATAATAAAAACAGTTATGAGTTTATTCGATCAAATCAGCAACGACATCAAGACCGCCATGCTGGCAAAAGACAAGGTGAAACTGGCAGCGCTCCGCAACGTGAAAAAATATTTTCTGGAAGCGAAGACCGCTCCGGGCGCCAACGATACACTGACGGACGAGGCCGCGCTCAAAATCATCCAAAAGCTGGTAAAGCAGGGAAACGACTCCGCCCGAATTTACCGTGAGCAAAACCGTCAAGACCTGGCCGGAGAAGAACTGGCGCAGGTACAGGCCATTCAGTCTTACCTTCCGCAACCGCTCTCCGGCGAGGAACTGGAAAGCGAATTGAAGAAAATCATCGTACAGGTGGGCGCCGCCGGTCCGCAGGACATGGGCAAAGTCATGGGCATTGCCACCAAAACCCTTTCCGGAAAAGCGGAAGGGCGCATCATTTCGGAAACCGTGAAACGGCTGCTGGCATAATTGAATCGGCAGCCGCCGATCCGCGAAAGAAGAAACTTCAAGCATTCAAAGTTCGAGCATTTTTATTCTCGACGCATAACTCGTGCAATAAATTCTCACTGATTTGTTGGGGCGTTTTCCTTCGCAAAGGAAAATACGCTTAAATCGTTGGGGCGTTTTCCTTCGCGAAGAAAAATGCGCTTAAATTGTTGGGATGTTTTCCTTCGCAAAGGAAAACATGCTAAAATTGTTGGTACATTTTCCTTCGTGAATGGAAACATGCTTGAATTGTTGGGACATTTTCCTTCGCAAAGGAAAACATGCTAAAATTGTTGGGACATTTTCCTTC
>JAITQL010000027.1 GCA_031288935.1 Tannerella sp. | reverse complement strand
CTGATTGCATTGTACATTTTATTATTATAGTATTTCCAATATGAAGAAGACAATTCTGACAGGGTTTTTAGTAAGTTTGATCCTGTCCTCCTGCTCGGAGAGCGGCACGGTACGAATCGCCAAAGCGCCGGAGGGCGAAACGCTCAGCCGGGACTTTGAAGTGACGGTCAACCGGCAGCCGGCGCCCGTGTATAACGCACGGGTATGTCCCGTTGAACGGGAATTGAGAGACAGGGCGATGGATGACAAGGTCAATTCCGCCCTGTATTACGATACGGCAGCCTTCGCCTGTTTTGAAATGGAAGGAACGGTTTCGGTAAGGGTAACCGCCTGCAGGGAAAAAATCCGTTCGGTAAAGATCCTGCCGTCCTCGGCAGGCATTTCCGCCACGGCGGTTGACGACCGGACGGTATCGTTTACCATGGATCGTCCCCGCTACCTTACCGTCGAGATAAACGGAGATATTTTCCATTCACTGCATCTTTTTGCCGATGCGCCCGAAGAGGATGTCCCCGACAGGGAGGCGGAAGGCGTATTTTTTTTCGGACCGGGCGTTCATGAGATTTCGCACCTGGAAGTGACGGACAATCAAACGCTGTACATCAGCGCCGGCGCGATTGTAAAGGTCGTGATCGACCCGCAGGAACCCTATACCGTATCGGGTTATTCCGGATTGAAAAACTACGCTCCGGCCATCACCCTGAAAGGGAAAAACATCCGTGTCTGCGGGCGGGGCATTCTCGACGCGACGGGATGTACGACCCATTCCCGTTCGATGATTGTGGCGCGGGAATGTGAAAATGTCCGCATCGAAGGCATCGTTATTCACGATTCGCCCTCCTGGACGGTGCCGGTTTTCAATTCAACCGACGTGCAGATCAAAAACCTCAAACTGCTCGGCTACCGCGCCAATTCGGACGGGATCGACATCTGCGGCAGCACGCGGGTGGAGGTGGACGGCTGTTTTATCCGGACGCTGGACGATCTGGTGGTCGTCAAGACGCAGACCGGGATGAATCCGGCCGGAGACATTCGGGTGCATCGCTGCATCCTGTGGAACCAGTGCGCCCATGCGCTCAGTATCGGCGCCGAGTTGAGGCAGAACATCGACCGTGTGGTCTTCGAGGATTGCGATGTCATACACGACGTGGGGAGGGAATGGACGATGCGCATATTCCATACCGACAAGGGAGTCATCAGCAATGTCCGTTTCGAAAACATCCGCGTGGAGGAATCCGTCCGGTTGATTTCCCTGTGGATTGATTCCGCCTACTGGTCGAAAGATACCGAACGGGGACACATACGGAACGTGACCTTCAGGAATATTCAGGCGCGCGGCGAGCCAATGGCGGTGGAGCTGAAGGGATACGATTCGGAGCACCGGATCGAGGGTGTGACGTTTGACCGGGTCTTCAGGTATGACAAGCTGCTGACCGGCGATGTGGTAAAGATGAACGGATTTGTGGATCCCGTTTCGTTCCGGTAGAAACGGGTTCAAAAGTTTGATAAGTGATGGGTCGAACCGTATTTCCTGCCGAGTGGCATCCGCAGAGCGCCGTGCAGTTGACGTGGCCGCACCGGGGCACGGACTGGGCGCCGATGCTGGAGGAGGTGATTCCCTGTTTTACGGCCATTGCCAAAGAGGTGATGAAGCGGGAAAAGCTGCTGATCGTCTGTCCGGACAAGGCGGAGGTGCGGCGTCAGCTGGGTGAAATAGCCGATGAACGCCGGTTGATCTTCCGCGAGATGGAGACGGACGACACCTGGGCGCGCGACCACGGGGGAATCGCCGTTTTTGAAGAGGGCGCGCCTGTCGTTTACGACTTCGTGTTCAACGGATGGGGCATGAAGTTTGCCGCCCGTTACGATAACCTGATTACGCGGCAGCTGTTTCGGAGCGAAACGTTTGCGAAGGACGTAACGGTCGTCAACATGCAGCCCTTCGTGCTCGAAGGCGGCAGCATCGAATCCGACGGTTGCGGCACGCTGCTTTCCACGGTCAAGTGCCTCGCTTCCGTCAATCGCAACGAATACCTGAACCGGGAACAGCTGGAGTATCACCTCAAGGACTTTTTCGGCCTGGAACGCATCCTCTGGCTGGAAAACGGATACCTGGCCGGCGACGATACGGACAGCCATGTCGATACGCTGGCGCGTTTCTGCGACGAACAAACCATTGCCTACGTGCAGTGCACCGATACGTCGGACGAACACTTTACCGAATTGCAGGCGATGGAGGCGGAACTGAAGGCCTTCCGCACGCTTGCCGGGCAACCCTACCGGCTGATTCCGCTGCCGATGGCGGAACCCGTGAGATGGAACGGCGAACGCCTGCCTGCCACCTATGCCAATTTCCTGATCATAAACGGAGCGGTCCTGATGCCGTGCTACCGGAGCGAACGGGATGCCGTTGCCGGAGAGGCCCTGCAAAGGGCTTTTCCGGACAGGGAAATCGTCGGCACGGACTGTCTGCCGCTGCTCAGGCAACACGGGTCGCTGCATTGCGTAACCATGCAATACCCGAAACGAATATTTCAGGATGAATGAGATGAAAACAGGACTGATTCAACAGCGAAACGTGGCGGACACGGAAGCGAACATCGCCAGGCTGACCGCTCACGTCCGTGCCTGTGCACAGCAGGGGGCGCAGCTGATCGTGCTCCCGGAGCTGCACAACAGCCTTTATTTCTGCCAAACGGAAGACACGGCGCTCTTTGACCTGGCCGAGCCGATACCCGGCCCGTCGACGGAACGGTTTGGAAAACTGGCCGGGGAACTGGGCGCGGTACTGGTGCTGTCGCTCTTTGAGAAGCGGGCGCCGGGACTGTATCACAACACGGCCGTGGTGATTGAACGCGACGGAACGATTGCCGGAACCTACCGCAAGATGCACATCCCGGACGACCCGGCCTATTACGAGAAATTCTATTTCACGCCGGGCGACGGGGGCTTCACGCCGGTCGCGACCTCGGTCGGGCGACTGGGCGTAATGGTTTGCTGGGATCAGTGGTATCCCGAAGCCGCGCGACTGATGACGCTCAACGGCGCCGACCTGCTGATTTATCCCACGGCCATCGGATGGGAGAGCAGCGACGCGGATGACGAGAAACGCCGTCAGACGGATGCCTGGCAGACGGTGCAGCGCGGTCACGCGATTGCCAACGGGCTGCCGGTCGTGACCGTCAACCGCACCGGTTACGAACCCGACCCTTCCGGGCAAACGAAGGGCATCCAATTCTGGGGAAACAGTTTTGCAGTCGGCCAGCAGGGCGAGCGTCTCTGCGAACTCTCGAACGACGACGAGGCCGTCGCAGTGGTCGACATCAATCTGGAACGAACCGAACAGGTACGCCGCTGGTGGCCTTTCCTGCGCGACCGCCGCATCGACGCCTTCGACGGACTGACCCGCCGCTATCTGGCGGATTGAGACAAGTTCAAAGATTGAACAGGCGCCCCTTGCATTCTCTTAGCCCTTCAACACATAGCCTTTCCTGTTCATGGAAACGGGCGCAAGCCTGTTTCCATGTCTGCTTGCGCCCCTTCAGGGCTTGGGCGGTCATCGCGTCACCATACACAGGGCGTTGCCCCGTGCTGATGCTTAAAGGGCGTTGCCCTTCATGGCGGCTACGCCGGCAAATGAGGCAGGTATGTAGAGACGTTGCGCGGTGCAAAGCGATCCGGTTAACAGAGTTCGAAATTCCGGGATTCAAAGATTCCGAAATTCATGCGATTGTTATCCGCTGACGGGGTGGGGGAGTGTGGCGTGTTTTCGGTGTTTCGGCGGGTGTTGTGAAGGGTGTATGTGCGCGTGTTTTTAAGAAAGATTTGGGACGGCGCGGGCGCGGGTAATGAAAAAAGCGGTTACTTTGTGGCTTCAAATTAATGGTATATCGTGATGGAAGTTTCTCGTTTTACATATCCGAAGGAGCGTGTCCGCTGGGCGGTGTGGACTTTTTTCCTTGCACAGGGATTGTGTTTCTCCACGTGGGCAAGCCGTATTCCGGACATCAAGGCGCTTTTTGTGGCGGAGGACATGTGGCTGCTGGGCCGGCAGGTGGATGACGTGCTGTTTTGGAGCTGGGTACTGTTCTTGATACCGGCGGGCAAGTTTGTTGCCCTTCCGGCGGCGGGGTGGCTGATTTCGCGCCTGGGGAGCCGGGTGATGTCGCAGGCCAGCGTGCTGGGCTATGCGGCGGCGCTGCTTTCGATCGGATGGGCGGGGAACGTGTATGTGCTGGGCGTGTGCCTGTTCGCGTTCGGGGTGTGCTGGAACCTGTGCGATATTTCGCTTAATACGCAGGGTGTGGGCATTGAGCGGCTGATGGGGCGTACGGTGATGGCGACGTTCCACGGGGGCTGGAGTTTGGCGGCCTGCGGGGGCGCGCTGCTGGGTTTTCTGATGATTTTGTGGGGCGTGTCGCCGGAGCATCATTTTTCGGCGGTGGCGGTCGTGATTGCCGCGACGGTGTTTTGGGGACGGAAGTATTTGCAGGAGGATGTGGCGGCAGAGGCTGCGGCGGCGCCGGGGCAGGAGGAGCGTGCGTCGGCGGGGCTGCTGCGTTTCGTCCGCCGGCCGGAGGGGTTGCTGCTGCAACTGGGACTGGTGAGCTTGTTTGCGCTGGTGGTGGAGAGCGCGATGTTCGACTGGAGCGGCTTTTACTTCAAGTCGGTGATCGAGGCGCCGGATTCGTTGCAGATCGGTTTCCTGGTGTTCATGGTGATGATGGCGACGGGGCGGTTTCTGACGAATTATGCGTACGGGAAACTGGGGAAGCGGCGGGTGTTGCAGTGTGCGGGCTTCCTTATCTTCAGCGGTTTTTTCCTTTCGGCGCTGCCGGGCGGCGTGGTGGAAGCGGGGATGACGGTGAAGGTGACGGTGATTTCCGCAGGTTTCATGCTGGTGGGGCTGGGCATATCGTGCATGGTGCCGACGGTGTACAGTCTGGCAGGCGCCAAGTCGCGGACGCCGGTAGGCCTGGCGATCACGATTCTGTCTGCGGTCAGTTTCGTCGGTTCGCTGCTTGCGCCTCCGCTGATCGGGTTGCTTTCCAAGAGCTTCGGATTGCAGTATGCCTATCTGGCGATTGGCCTGCTGGGAGGGTGCATCTGGGGGATGACTACTTTTTGCAGGGCGTTTAAAAACTGATTTTTTACGGTAATGGAAAAAACGATCTGGTTTCCTTTTCTTCTGAGTCTGCTGGCCGGTCTGGCTACGGTGATCGGCAGTCTGATTGCCTTTCTGTCGCGCCGGACGAACCGGCGGCTGCTTTCGTTTTCACTGGGACTGTCGGCGGGCGTAATGATATACGTTTCCTTTGTGGAACTGCTTGCCGAGGCTCAGCTTACGCTGGTGGAGGCCGCCGGCCGGGGAGCGGGCTTGTGGACGACGGCGGGGTGCTTCTTCGGCGGTATTCTGCTGATCGGCATCATCGACAAGCTGGTGCCGTCGTTCGAGAATCCGCACGAGGCGCGGGCGCTGGAGGACATGCAGACTTCGCCGTCGAAGGACGAACGGCTGATGCGGATGGGGGTGATGACGTCGCTGGCAATCGGGATTCATAACTTTCCGGAAGGAGTGGCCACGTTCATGGCGGCGCTGGAGAATCCGACGCTGGGCGTGGCGATTGCGGCGGCGATTGCGATTCACAACATCCCGGAGGGGATCGCCGTGTCGGTGCCGGTATTTTACGCGACGGGCGACCGGAAAAAGGCCTTCTGGTTTTCTTTCTTTTCAGGCATCGTGGAGCCGGTCGGCGCCCTGATTGCCTATCTGTTCCTGATGCCCTTCATGTCGCCCTCCCTGATGGGATGCGTCTTTGCCGCCGTTGCAGGCATCATGGTTTTCATCTCGCTCGACGAACTGCTGCCTGCCGCTCACGAATATGGCGAGCATCACATTGCCATCTACGGACTGGTGACCGGCATGGGAATCATGGCAGCCAGTCTGATCCTGCTATAGACCTGCCGGAGTGCGGACGTTCATTCCAAAAGAAAACGAAAAAAACACCACGGAGAGAAATTGAAATGGCATTAAAAATAAAATCAAAGTATGAAACAGAACAGCAACATCATGACGCTTGAGCAATTCAAGGAAAAGCATTATGGAAAAACAGGAACAAGGAAAAGAGATGCACTCGAAGCCGGTTACGAAAACTTCAAGCTGGGTGTCATATTGCATGATGCGAGAACCGAGAGAGGATTGACTCAGGAAGAACTTGCTCAAAAAGTGGGCATGACAAAGTCCTGCATCTCAAAAATTGAAAACAACGTAAAGGAAGTACGTCTTTCAACACTGCAAAAGATTGTGGAATCCGGGCTGGGCGGAAAGATACAAATTTCCATACAACTGTAAATTCAGCCGGATGCGGACGTTCATTCGGGCATCCTTATCCCCGTTTTAATCATCTTACCGTTCAATGCGCCGTGCAGTTCCGTATCCAGCGGGACGAGCGGCGGGGTCGACGGCCTGCCGGAGCGCGGCTGTACGGTCTCGGCCTGCCCGGTGATCAGCTCCAGCGCTTTGCCCAGCAGCGGGTCTTGCCCGTCGCCGAAGGGAGGCAAGTCCAGATAGTCTTCTTTTACTTCAAAGTCCGGCGCCAGTCCGTTCGTGAACGGAGGGATGCCGTCCCTGTTCGTATAGCGGTACAGCATGAGATACATGCCCCAGTTGGCGATCTCCCTGTCGTTGCTGTTCGAGAGCAACCCCCCGCCGCAGTATTTGCCGTGCGTGGCAGTACCGATCCGGACGACCTCCATGTAGGGATCCAGCCCGATGATGGTCGATTCCGAGGCCGAGGCCGTATTTTTACTCGTAAGAACGAACAGGCGGCTCAAGTCCATGTTTACCGAAAGCGTGTCGATGAAATAGTCGTTCAAGTCTTCTTTCTTCTGGTTGAAGTAGGCCATGTAGTTCTCGTTCCAGACTTCGGCATGGAAGAGTTCGCGGCCTTTCACCGCCGCGGCGGGCGCAAGGATGCTGCTCAGCACGACGGACGTTTGTGCAAACCCGCCGCCGTTGTAGCGCAGGTCGAGCACCACCTCCGTGACGCCCTGCGCCTTCTGCCCGGCAAAGATTTCCTGCAGGGGCTTTTCGGATTCGATCGTGTAGTCGGCGTAACTCAGGTATCCGATCCGTTTTTCGCCCCTCGCGATCACGGTATCCTTCAGTATCGGGTTCTGGTACATGGTGACGGCCGTCAGGGAAACCGGCTGGCTGTCCGGATCGGGCACTACATCGCCGTCGACAGCGATGCCGCGCTGCAGCGTAACGGCCGATGCGTAATACATGTCCCGGTAGTTCTCCTCCGTCATGATGCTGCCGTTGACGGCCGCGAACAGGTCGCCCCGCTTTATGCCGGCCTGCGCGGCGGGCGTGCCGGGATAGACGAAGAGTATGACGGCATACCGCCGGTTGCTGTTTGCCCGGGAAAGGAACAGGGGCCGGTAGCCGAACGAGGTGCTTATGCCCTCAAGTTCGCCGGCCATGCTCTGGATATCGTCCGTCAGGAGCGACCATTTGTCGTCCGCGTGAAGCAGTTTGCGGAAGAAGTCGAATGAATCCGGTTCCTTTGCCGGGTCGACTGTTTTCCAGTTCACGGACGACGTCCAGAGATAGGCGCTTTTCACGTAATCGGCAATGAACCGGTTGACTTTCGCCGTGAGATTCCCGGACGTACTCCCGTCCGCCACATCCGGGACGTTGACTTCCTTGCTGCAGGACAGGAAGA
Organism: Tannerella sp.; assembly: GCA_031288935.1. Lineage (GTDB taxonomy): Bacteria > Bacteroidota > Bacteroidia > Bacteroidales > Tannerellaceae > Tannerella. Next base: position 6,340 of record JAITQL010000027.1, on the reverse strand, counting down.
GAAAAAAAACTCCGATACAGGCCATTCCCGCCTCTTTCCATCTGTTTGTTTTCATAAGACATGATCTGTTTGGATTGAATCCGTACTACGCATGATGATAGGGTTCGTTGCGCAGGATCGTCATGGCGCGATAGAGCTGTTCGGCAAAGAGGGGACGGATCATCTGGTGCGAAAACGTCATCCGGCTCAGCGAAATCCGTTCCTGCGCCGCCCGGTAGACCGCTTCGCTGAAGCCGTACGCCCCGCCCGTCACGAACACCAGCCGCCGGGACACCGTCTGCATTTTCTTTTCCAGATAGGCGGCAAACTGCACCGAGGTATATTCCGTTCCCCTTTCGTCCAGCAGCACGCATGTATCGCCCGTCTGCAACGCGCCCAGGATCAGTTCCCCTTCCCGTTCCTTCTGCCGTGCTTCCGAACTGTTCTTCGCGTTCTTCAGCTCCGGCACGACTTCCATCTCGAAGGGAACGTAATGCACCAGCCGCTTCCGGTATTCCTCCAGCGCATCCTTCCAGTGCGTCGCTTCGGTCTTCCCTGTCATCAAGAGTACAATCTTCATCTTTTGTTTTGACGTAATAATGTGACAAATATACGGTATTTTTTTATTCCCCGCCCGGTTTCCCCCGAAACGCTCCCTTTCTCCGCCACGCCCGGCGGCATCATGAAAGAATGTTATATTCACGCAGGATCGCGGGCTGGCATCTGTCGAAAGATCCGGGGATGGAAGGCTGCCCATCGGGAATCATCCATCATTCTGACAGGGGGATCCGGTATTGCAGCTAATCCGTCGGGAAGAGATTCAATATATACGGGAAAGGGAGAAAACAGTTGCCCGAGAACATTTCAGGCTGACAATAGCCGGGAATGACCGGGGAAAACCCTTTCGGTTCCTGACGGATACGGATATCTTTGATCTTGAAGCGGAAGTCATCATCCTGTATCAAATCGGGAAGTAAGACTGATGAAATGAACCTTGCACTTCAAACTTCCGTAAAACATTATTTTTCATCCGGCTGCGTGTAATTCAAAATATTTCATTTAACTTTGACGTCGCAAATTTGAGCATCTCTTTTATGAAAGTGAAAATTGTCAACAAGTCGCGTCACCCGCTGCCGCAATATCAGACGCCGTTGTCGGCAGGGATGGATATCCGTGCCAACCTGTCTGCGCCGGTCGAACTGAAACCGCTGGAACGAAAACTGATTCCTACCGGATTGTATCTTGCCTTGCCCGAAGGTTACGAAGCGCAGATGCGCCCGCGTAGCGGACTGGCGGTCAAGCACGGGATCACGCTGCTTAATACGCCGGGGACTATCGACGCGGACTACCGGGGCGAAATCGGTATTGTTCTGGTCAATCTCTCTTCCGAACCGTTTGTTGTCAGTGACGGCGAACGTATTTGCCAAATGGTTATCGCTTCACATGCCCGTGTGGAGTGGCAGCCGGAAGAAGTCCTGGACAGTACGGAACGCGGGCCGGGCGGATTCGGCCACACCGGAAAATAATTATTCAACGGTTCAAAAATTCAACGATTCAATGATTCAACGATTCTTCCTGATCCTTTCGGTTCTTTGCCTTGCGACGGAGGCGTTTCCCGCCGGCACGCTTGCAGAACAGGGGATGCAGCTGAAAACCATACAGCCGTCCGTGCAGCGGAAACTGGATTATTTCTTCTACGAAGGCATCAATCTGAAAAATGCCGGCAAGTTTGATGCCGCCTATGAAGTCTTCAAGCATTGCCTCGAAATAGATTCCACCTCGTCGGCAACGCTTTTTGAACTTTCGTCGTTCTACCTGCAGATGAACGCGCCGGAAAAGGCGGCTTCGTGCCTGAAAAAAGCGGTGGCCTTCCATCCGGAAAATTATACCTACAAACTGGCGCTCGCCTCCATTTTCCTCAATCTGGGAATGTACGGAGAAGCAGCTGACGCCTACGAGGAATTGGTCGGGACGTATCCGGGAAAGGTGGAGCTGAATTACTACCTGGCCGAGGCGCTTACCCAAAACGGGGAAATCGACGAGGCCATCAAGCAGTTTAATCTGCTGGAAGACATGGCGGGGATGAGCGAACCGCTCTCCATGCAAAAGTTCAAGCTGTACATGTCGCTGGAACAGCCGGAACAGGCGTTTGGCGAACTGAAAAAACTGGCAAACAAGTATCCCGGCGATGCGCGGTATCCGATCCTCATCGGCGACCTGTACCTGGAACGCCAGGACGCCGACCGCGCCCTTCAGTATTACCGGAAGGCCTATGCCATTGATTCGGAGAATCCGTACTACACCGTTTCCATGGCCAACTACTACGAAGCAATCGGTCAGCCGGACTCGGCGGAAGCGCAGATTCGCTCGGCGCTGGTCAATGAAAAACTGGATGTGGAACTCAAAGTCGGGATTCTCTCCCGCTACATTCAGCAACAGCAGCAGTCGCGCGAAGGGATGAAAAGCGCCAATACGCTTTTTATGACGCTGCTGGAACAGCATCCCGAAGATGTTGAACTGAAACTGATTTACGGCACCTTGCTTGCGTTTCAGGGAACGATGGAAGAAGCCCGTTTCCAGTTTCAGCTGGCAACCGAAATGGAGCCGGACAACGGCAAGGCCTGGCAGCAGCTCCTGAATCTCACCCTCCAGATGGAGGACATGGAGGATGCGATCCGCATTTGCAATAAATGTCACGAGCTTTTCCCGGAGGCGCCCGAATATTATTATTACCGGGGCATTGCCTGTTTCCAGTTGCAACGCTATCAGGAGGCGCTTGATTCGTATTACGGCGGGCTGAAGATCATTCCGGAATCGAACCGGCAGATCCGTTCCGACTTTTACGGACAGATCGGTGATATTTTCTACCGGATGAAGGAATCGGAACAGGCGTTTGCCGCTTACGATGAAGCCTTGAAGTATAACGAACGGAACATCCCGATCCTTAACAACTACAGCTATTACCTTTCGCTGGAAAAGAAGGAACTGGACAAGGCCGAACGGATGAGCGCACAGTGTATCAAGACGGAACCCGACAATGCGACTTACCTGGATACGTATGCCTGGGTTTTCTTCGTGAAGGGAAATTACATGCTGGCCAAAATCTATATCGAAACCGCGCTGCGAAACGACCGGACTAACAGTTCGGAACTGCTGGATCATTATGGCGATATTCTCTACATGACGGGCGAGCAGGAACGCGGACTGGAACAGTGGATCAAGGCAAGGGAGGCAGGCAAGGATACGGAAACGCTGAAACGCAAAATCACTGAAAAAACATACTTTGAAGCGCCGAAAGATGAAGAATAAACTTGGTTTGGGCTGCCTTTGTGCAGTTTGTTGCCTGCTGCTGGCGGGCTGCCGCACGTCGAACCTCCCGGCGGCGGGCGGTACGGAAACGGTGAATCTCCGGAAAACGGAGGAAATCTTTTTTCATTCACTTCAAAAGCAGGCCTTCCGGTATGGCACCCTGTCGGCGAAAATACAGCTGGAACTGACCCTGGCGGGCGGCAAGACGTTCAGTTCACGCGCCAACCTGAAAATCCGGAAAAACGACTGGATACAGGTTTCCGTTCAACCGCTGCTGGGGATCGAAGTCTTCCGGCTGGAGCTTTGCCCGGACAGCGTCTGGATCATTGACCGGCTGAACAGGCGCTATCTGGCCGAGAATTTCGCGCGCCTGGCGGATTCGGTGCAGGTGGATTTCAACTTCTACAACCTGCAGGCGCTTTTCACGAACCAGCTCTTTCTGCCGGGCGAGAGGCAGGTGCCTGAAAATGCAGTCGACCGCTTCGGATGGGAACGGACGGAAACGGGTTATACGCTGCAAACGCGGGACGGGGCCGAGTGGAGCTATCTGTTTACGGCCGGAAAGGATGAAAAACTGCACGCTTCCGAAATAGCCGACTCCGTTTCGCATCATTCGACACTTTGGGAATATGCCGATTTCCGTCCGGTAGGGACGCAGCTCTTCCCGATGAAAGTCAATGCCGGATGGTTCGAGGGCGAGGAAGTGAAGGGCGCTCTTTCGCTGAATTACACCCGTGTCGACGTAGATGTGCCGGTGGAAATCCGGCCGGTTGTTCCGTCGGGCTATGAGCGGATGAACCTGTTGCAAATCAAAAAAATGTTTGAACAGCCATGAGTTGTTTCCCTTTTTCCCTGCGTTTTCGGAGCGGCCGGACGGCGCTCTTCCTGCCGGCGTGTCTTGTCCTCTGCGGCGTGCTCGTTTCGGGACAGACGCGCGTCATGAAACAGCTGGAAGAAAAACGCAAGGTGGCGCTGGAGGAAATTGAATGGACGGCGCAGCTGCTCAAGGATACGCGCTCCACGGCGCAAAATTCGCTGGACAGGCTGCAACTGCTTTCCGAACAGATAGCTGCCAGGCAGGAGATCATTGGCCTCCTTAATCAGGAAATCGCCCTCATGGACAAGGAGATTGCGGAGATGAACGGCGAACTGGGCAAACTGGAGGACGGCCTGTCCGAGATACGCAACAGTTATGCCCGGTCGCTGCAAAACATGCGTGCCCGACATTCGATCCAGTATAAATGGTTTTTTGTCCTGTCGGCCGAAAATTTCACCCAGTCCTTCCGGCGGATGCGCTACCTGCGCGAGTACTCCGGCTGGCAGAAGCGGCAGGTGGCCATGATTATCGGCAAGCAAACGGAACTCGGCGCCAAACAGCTGGAGAGGGAACAGGTGCGAACCGAAAAAATGGCGCTGCTCGACATTCGCGGGAAGGAAAGCGGGCAGTTGCTGGCCGAAGAAGCCGAGCAGAAGCAGGAAGTCCTGCTGTTGAACAGGAGGCAGAAGGAATTGCAGGCGGAACTGTCGCAAAAGCGAACGGAAGCGGAAGCGCTGGACAGGCAAATCGAGAACCTGATCGGCTTGGAGGTAGACCGTGCGGCGCGCGCCGGCGCCAAAACCGACGCACCGTTAGCAGACCGGGTTGAATCCGGCACGGAGGCCGGAGAAGAAGAAGCGGTCGCAATCCCGAAAACGGAAAGCGGCTCTCGCAGCTCGAAGACGGAGGTGAAACTGTCCCCCGATTTTGCCTCCAACCGCGGACGGTTGCCCTATCCGCTGACCGGTAAATACAAAATCGTCACGCGGTTTGGCGAACATCAGCATTCCGGCTTGCCCTACGTCCGCACCTACAGTACCGGGATCGACATCCGCGCAACGGCCGGCGCCGAAGCGCAAGCCGTCTTCAACGGCAAAGTGACCGCCGTCTTCACGGCCGAGGCCGGTTTTACGCAAGGCGTCATCGTCCGTCACGGAAAATACCTGACCGTTTATGCCAACCTCAGCGAGGTCTATGTCCATAGCGGCGACAAGGTTTCCACGCGCCAGAAACTGGGGAAAATCTTCACCGATTCCTCCCGTGAAACCCGCCTGCACTTCGAGATCCGCAAGGAAAAGGAAAAACTCAACCCCCGCCACTGGCTGCGATAAATCGTCTTTACTGCTAAAACTTTTCCGACGGGATGCAGGAAAGCAATCCTGAAAACGTTCCGGGGTCAATCATTTATACTTTACGCGGGCCGGTTTTGTGCATGGCGCCTGTCCCGCTGGGGACAGGATGCCGGTAGAAAATTGCAGCTTCCCCGCCTGCCTGAATCCCGTACGGGATGGCATGTGCGATATGACCGGCATATCATCCCGGACGGGATTCCGCCGGATGTTGCAGCATTCTTTTTCTACCGACATCATGTCCCGCCGGGACAGAAAAAGTTGTGTTACCGTTTCTGCCAACATATCATCCCTGCCGGGACGAAAAGCAATGTCCCGTCGGGGACAAGTGTCATGCACAACACCATGCCGCGTGAAGGATGAAAGGGTTTCAGCCTCGAACTTTGGAACTCCTGCATCTTTCTCCAAACTCATAAAAAAACACAATCTTCATCTTTTTCGCAGGAACAGTTTTCTTTTTTCAAAAAGACAGGTAACTTTGCAGCCGAATAAAATCAGAGAACAAATAGGTTTGACTATGACAGATATCTTTTCCTCCCGTCCGAACTTGCTGATCACACCGTCTTTTTCGACGTGTCTATCTATGACAAACATGCACGCCTTACGTATATTTAACGGATGCGTTTTGGTTGCGTGCAGTTAGTTAGAGAGAGATGGGCAGGCGTATATAATATAACACTTGAAGTACGCGCACACGCGAATCTGACAACTTTTTTTACATGCAAGAAAGGCCTGTCCCGTTTTTTTTACGGGAACAGGCCTTTCTGTTTTTCGCCTGCCGTCCCTCGCTGAACATCGTTTAGGGACGCAAACTGTCAATGAAATGCAGAAAACTGCCGTCCGGCCGTCCGGAATGTTAACCGCAGTGAAGCAAACCTCTTTCCGG
>JAITQL010000199.1 GCA_031288935.1 Tannerella sp. | reverse complement strand
ACGAAAAGCCGAAGATATTGATGCCGTTGCCGATCTCCTCCGCCATCTGCCGCGCCACGCGGTGCACGTCGTCGCCTATCAGTCCGACGGGACAGGTGGAGAAAACGGCGATCGCTTTCGGATGAAACAGTTCATAGGCTTCGCGGATTGCCTGTTTCAGTTTTTCTTCGCCGCCGAAGACGATGTTCGAATCCTGCATGTCGGTCGAGAAACAGTACGGGATGAAATTCGCATCGCCGTCGCCGTCGGGAAGCGTCTGGTTGCGGCGCGTCAGCCACGAATAGAAACCGCATCCGACCGGCCCGTGCGTAATGTTGACAATGTCGCGCGTCGGCCCCAGCACCACGCCCTTGCAACCGGCATACGTACAGCCCCGCTGGGTGATGATGCCCGGTATGGTACGGACGTTGGCCAGTATTTCGGGCGGCGCGTCGGGATCGCTGATGACAATCGCCTTCGCACGTTTCCTGCCGATCTTTTTCGGATACCTGCCCACCACTTCCTCTCTGAACTGCTGCAGCTCGGAAACAAGTCCGTCCGGTACGTTTCTCCCGTCTTCCAATGTATCAATCATAATCAATAAAGTCTGTTTAAAAATCAATCCAGTGTAACGTCACCCGCCTCGCCCGTATGTACGCCATAGGAGTCGAGCGTATGCACCACGAATATTTTCCCGTCGCCGCTTTTTCCCGTCCGGTTCACTTTAATCAGCGTTTCGACGGCCAGGTCTTTCTTCTCGTCGGTCACGACCAGCGTAATCATCCTTTTCGATTTCAGCCGGGGCACTTCCGGGATAAATTCGAGCGCTTCGGAGGCCAGTTCGGCTTCCTTGATCTTCTCCAGGTCGCCGTGACCCTGTCCGCGTCCCAGCACCGGCATGGCCGTGAACGAAGGCAGCCCGACTTCGGCCAGCGCCTGCTTCGTTTCGCCCATTTTGGCGATTCGTATGATGGCTAATATAAGTTTCATGCCGCTATTCCTTTCTGCCACTCGAAATGGTGTACGCTTCCACAATCGGCGTAACGAAAATTTTTCCGTCGCCGGCCTGTCCCTTCGGTTGTGAACGGGCGGAAGTGATGATCGTTTCCACTACAAAATCCTTGTCCCTGTCGTTGATAACGATAATCAACAGGTCTTTCGGCAACTCGTCGTAAGTGACGTTGCCCACTTTCAATCCGCGTTGCTTTCCCCGTCCGAAAACGGAGAGTTTCGTCACGGCAGGAAACCCTGCATTGAACAAATCCTTCATGACAACCGGCGATTTCTCCGGCCGTACAATAGCTCTTATCAGTAACATAATGATCCGGTATAAATAAGGATGAATACTGCATTTCAGTTCATGATACCGAAGCCCGTCAGCAAGTCCTCCAGTTCCTGCATGGTCAGCGGCGCGGGAATGACGTGCATTCTGTTTTCGTCAATCTTTTGCGCCAGCGTCCGGTACTCGTTGGCCTGCGGATGTTCGGGCGCATGATCGATAACGGTCTTGCGGTTGATTTCGGCATGTTGCACCATGTTGTCGCGCGGAATGAAATGAATCATGTACGTCCCGAGCTTCCTGGCAAATTCCTGGATCATGTTCGACTCGTTGTCCACCTTGCGCGAGTTGCAGATCAGTCCGCCCAGCCGCACGTCGCCCACTTTTCCGAACTTGGCAATCGACTTGCAGATGTTGTTGGCGGCATACATGGCCATCATCTCGCCCGAACAGACGATGTACACCTCCTGCGCCTTGCCGTCGCGGATCGGCATGGCAAATCCGCCGCAAACCACGTCGCCCAGCACATCGTAAAAGACGTAGTCCAGCTGTTTGTCATCATCGTAGGCCCCCAGCTGTTCGAGCAGGTTGATAGAGGTGATGATCCCCCGTCCGGCACATCCCACGCCCGGTTCCGGGCCGCCGGATTCCACACAGCTTGTGTTGTGAAAGCCGGTTTTCATGACGTCCTCCAGTTCCACGTCCTCTCCCTCGTCGCGGAGCGTATCCAAAACAGTCCTTTGCGCCAGACCGTGTAGCAACAGACGGGTGGAATCGGCTTTCGGATCGCACCCTACGACCATCACTTTTCGTCCCATTTCGGCCAGTCCGGCCACCGTGTTTTGGGTAGTGGTCGATTTACCGATACCACCTTTCCCGTAAATAGCAATCTTTCTCATAAAACAATCTTTTTATCCTGTATAAAATCATTACCTGTCCCTCCATTCCCAAAGGCTGTGCCAAAGCGGCACAAAACGTTATTCAAAAAAACAGCAACGGCATTAGGTATTAACAGGCAGTGGATTGTTGGCCGCAGGTATTTCCCGGGGGAAACGGCGTAATGTAAAAAACGGATTCTAAAATGTAGGGAAAACCGCTGAAATCTACAAAACGGTAGGAGCCGGACATCTTCAAAATTCAAGATTCAAAATTCAAGGCTGCCATGTATCCAAACCTGGCCGTCTGTACAGTTTGTTTTTGGAAATAAGAATTTTATACTACATTTGCGGCATCATTTTAATCAAAGAAAATATGAATCCGACTCAAGACGCTGTATGGCAGCAAAAGCCGGCCGGTAACAGCCATAACCGCTTCCGGCAACCTTTTTTTCAACAATCGGAAACCGTACAATACCCTGCAGGCTGGGAGGAAGGTTTGACTTCCGAAGAATTTTTATTGGAAACAAAAAAAAATGCTGAAAAAGAAATTCGATGCCGGAAATCAAGTATCATAGAAATGTACTGCTGTTTCTTGATGAATTGACGGGCATTCTTATAGATAAAGGGTATTTTTCTTTCTACGAATATTCCGCTCAATACATGGAAGATTTGGTCAGTTACGTGAAAGAAAAACATTGCTGTAAAGCAACATAAATCTACTCCGCCTTACTTTTCCAAATATGGCGATAATTTATTGTATATCACTTATAGAAGGAATAAACAAACTACCTGGTATATTTTCTTTCATAAGTTTCATCAGTTCTATTTTATTCGTCACATTACCAACAATCATGTGGCCGGGCAATATTTCGGATAGTTGTCGAACTCCTGCCCTTGTGTACCGGCAGGATAGATGCTTGCAAGCAACATCTTGATTATGGTGACAGGCTTGTAATTAAGTGTGTTCCCTTATGCTGTCTCCGGCGATTTTCACCGGATCGGGAGCATTTATGCTTTACGCGGGATGGTTTTGTGCATGGTCACTGTCCCGTTGGGGACAGAATGTCGGTAGAAAAACGAATGCTTCAACATCCGGCGGAATCCCGTCCGGGATGATATGCCGGTCATATCACACATGCCATCCCTACGGGATTTGGAAAGGTGGATAACATCCAATTTTCTACCGACATCCTGTCCCCAACGGGATAGGTGCAATGCACAAAACCATGCCGCGGGAAGTATATATTCCCGTTTGCCATAATTATGCACAAATAGTACATCGTTATGGGGTAAATGCTGTCATTTTGCTACTTTTGGCCTTTTTGTGCGGTTCGGCGCAGCGTCTCGCCAATGTCTCAACTGATCCGAACGGGGCGGAAGCGTATCCGGCAGGAAATAGCCCCCCGCCCCGTCCGGTCGACAGATAAATAAAACCATTACCTGGCCTGCATCCTTTTCCTGTGCACAATTGCGTCGATGACCGCCACGGTCGTGATATTGACGATGTCGCGCACCGAACTTTCGATGTCCGTGAAGTGAACCGGTTTTTTCAGACCGACCTGAATCGGGCCGATCATCTCGCCGCTGCCTGTTTCCTGCAACATCTTCTGGGCAATGTTGGCCGACGTCAGGTTTGGAAAGACCAGCGTATTGACGTCTTTGCCGTAGAGGCGGGTGAAAGGATATTTGCTGTCGCGCAGATGCCTGTCCAGCGCAAAGTTTACCTGCATTTCCCCGTCAATGGCCATGTCCGGGAACGATTCCTGCAAGGTGCGGATGGCTTCGTGCACGCGCGCCGGACTGCCTTCCGTATCCGATCCGAAATTGGAATAGGACAGCATCGCCACGACGGGTTCGTGGGCAAAGAACTGAACGGCTTCGCACGTCAGCTTGGCCACGTCCGTCAGGATATTGGTCGACGGACTCCGGTTAATCAGGGTGTCGGCTAAAAACAGCGTTCCCCTTTTACCGCTCAGGATGTGCATGGCGGCAAACGTATTGTAGCCTTCCCGGATACCGATGACCTCCTTGGCTACCTGTATCGTATTGGAATACTTCGTGTAGAGGCCGGTGATAAAGGCGTCCGCATCGCCCGTTTCGACCATCATCATGCCGAAATAGTTCCGTTCAAACATTTTATCCACCGCCTCATCGACGGTAACGCCTTCGCGCGCTCTTTTCCCGGCCAGGATTTTGGCGTATTTCTTGCGGCGTTCCATCTCGTTGTCGTGACGCAGGTTTACGATTTCAATGCCTTCCAGGTCGATATGCAGTTCAATGGCCAGTTTGGCGATCCGTTCGTCATTTCCCAGCAGGATCGGGTAGCAGATTCCTTCGTCGCGGGCGGTGGCGGCGGCTTTCAGCATGTTCGGATGGCTGCCTTCGGCAAAGACCACCCGCTTCGGGTCTTGCCGGGCCGCCTCGGTAAACTGGCGCACCAGCTTGTTGTCGTACCCCATTAAATCCTGCAGGTGATTTTTGTATTCCTCCCAGTCGGTAATCGCTTTCCGGGCAACGCCCGAAGCAATCGCCGCCCTGGCCACCGCGATGGACACCCACGTCAGCAACCGCGGATCCATCGGTTTCGGAATCAGGTAATCCTGCCCGTAGGTCAGCTGCGTCAATCCGTAGGCGGCATTGACCACGTCGGGAACGGATTCCTTCGCCAGCGAGGCAATGGCCTTGACGGCGGCCAGTTTCATGGCCTCGTTGATGGTGGTCGCCCGCACGTCCAGCGCGCCGCGGAAAATGTACGGAAAGCCCAGTACGTTGTTAATCTGGTTCGGATAATCGGAGCGGCCGGTGGCGAAAATCAAGTCCGGGCGCGAAGCCTTTGCCTTTTCGTACGAGATTTCGGGATTCGGATTGGCCAGGGCAAAGACGATCGGCCGGTCGTTCATGCTCTGCACCATCTCCGGCGTCAGCACGTCGGCGACCGACAGCCCCAGAAACATGTCCGCGCCCGCCATGGCCTCGGCCAGGGTGTTGACCTCGCGTTCGGTGGCAAAGAACTGCTTTTCCCGGTTCAGGTCGGTACGGCGGACGGAGATGACGCCCTTGCTGTCGCACATGACGATGTTTTCCCTTTTGGCGCCCAGCTCCATGTAGAGCCGCGTGCAGGAACTGGCCGAAGCGCCGGCGCCGTTCACCACGATCCGGATGTCTTCCACCTTCTACCCGTTCAGTTCAAGGGCGTTGAGCAGTCCGGCCGCCGAGATGATGGCCGTGCCGTGCTGGTCGTCGTGCATGACGGGAATATCCAGTTCTTCCTTCAACCGGCGTTCGATTTCAAAACATTCGGGCGCCTTGATGTCCTCCAGGTTGATTCCGCCGAATGTGGGCGCAATGGCCTTCACGGCCTGTATGAATTTCTCCGGGTCTTTTTCGTCCACTTCGATATCGAACACGTCGATACCGGCAAATATTTTAAACAGCAGTCCCTTGCCTTCCATCACCGGCTTGCCGGCCAGCGCGCCGATGTCGCCCAGCCCCAGTACGGCCGTGCCGTTGGAGATGACGGCCACCAGATTGCCCTTCGTGGTGTAGTCGTAGGCAGTCTCGGCATTCCGTTCTATTTCGAGGCAAGGCTCGGCAACGCCGGGAGAATAGGCGAGCGACAAGTCCGATTGCGTACTGTGAGGCTTGGTGGGGATGACCTCGATTTTACCCGGCTTTCCTTCCGAGTGATAAAGCAATGCTTTTTCTTTGGTTACTTTTATCATAGGGTTCGTTTATTAGTAGAATAACTGATTGTTTGGAACTTTTCCGCAACAAAAATACAAAGAATTTCCCTCCGGCGGATGAAAGGATAGAAAAAAGTCAGCGGAAGGAGACCCTGAAATGCGCTTCAAAGCCCTTCCGCCGTACCTGCGCATAACTTGCGGAGGCCTCACGTCCGGAGCGTCATCCGTACCCACAGCCGGGAGGGAATCAGTCGCCAGAAAAAGACCAGCCACGCATAGCGTCTGTCAATGACGGCGATCCGCCGGCCACGCTTCAGGGCGCGGACGATCTGCGCAGCCACCCGTTCGGGCTGCATCAGCATCGGATAGCGTTTCGAGCCGTCCAGGAGATGCGTTGCCACAAAACCGGGGCGGATGTCGGTGAAACGGACAGGCAGTTTTTCCATGTGCGCCAGTTGCGCCAGGGCCTCGATGTAGGTGTTCTGAAAACGCTTGGTGGCCGAATAGGACGGCGCGGCGCCCAGTCCCCTTGTCCCGGCCACGGAACTGATCACTGCCAGGTGACCGCCCTTCCGTTCCCTGAAATAGCGGAACGCCTCCGTCACCATGCGGGTAAAACCCAGCGCATTGGTTTCGACGGTACGCAATTCCGTCTCGGGTTGCAGTTCCGTGTTCTGCCGGCCGATGCCCGAAGTGAGAAGAAACAGATCCATTCCGCCGGTTTGCCCGATCAGCTGCTGCAAGCGTGCCGGCGCATCTTCGCGCGTGACGTCCAGCGTCTGAATCGAGACCCGACCGGGCGACAGCGCCTGCAACGTCTTCAATTCCTCCTCGCGCCGGCCGGCCACGCCGATCCGCCAGCCCTCATCAAGTAACTTTTTTGCCACTTCCCGTCCGATGCCCGACGTCGCTCCGATGATCACCGCACGCTTCATACCGTTTTCGCTGTTTATTGATTTCATGCGACAAAGGTACACAAAAATCCGGCAGATCCCGGCGATGTGCAAATGCTGATGGAATGGACAGGCATGACGTCATTCGGATTCTAAGTCCCGCCCCCTTTATATCGTTGGATCAAATTCCTTACCTTAGCCCATCAATCATAAAAAAGACGGATATGAATACGATACAACCGCCTGCCGTAGCAGATGCAAACATTCCAATTCATTATGGCAAAACTTTTTTTGTCATGTAGTAAAAACACGGACGCATTATCTGACGGACGATATACATTTTTTATAATGATATTCAGGGATGGGTGGGCAACATCCGATTTTCTACCGGCATCCTGTCCCTACAGGACAGGTGCAATGCACAAAACCATGCTGCGTGAAGTATAGAAAAGTGAGGATTTAGAAAAGGCTTTTGGTGATTTAGAAAAGAAAATCGGGCTTTTAGAAAAGACTTTCGACAATTTAGAAAAGAAAATCGGGGGTTTAGAAAAGACTTTCGGCAATTTAGAAAAGAGAATGGAGGATTTAGAAAAGACTTTGGGTGATTTAGAAAAGAGAATCGGGGTTTTAGAAAAGACTTTGGGCAATTTAGAGAAGAAAAAAAACAGGATTTTCCGGCTAAAACTTTTTTTGAGGCGCTATGAAAAATATTTCCGTACCTTTGCGAAATCTGGATTTTAATTAATAAACCATGTAATGTAGACAAAGATGAAGAATGAGATGCAATCAACATGCACGCGGCGGAGTTTTTTCAAACATTCCGCGTTAGGCGTGATAGGAACCGCTTCCGTACCTGCTTTGCTGGGCGGTTGTTCCGGCTCTGCTTCCGGGGGAGGCAAGCTGAAAGACGTAGCTGTCCCCGAAATACTCAAAACCGCTCCGGACGGCGGGCTGCTCAAGGCCGGACTGGTGGGATGCGGCGGCCGAGGAACAGGGGCGGCGTGTAATTTTCTGGAGGCAGGCAAGAATCTGCAAATAACTGCGCTGGGCGACGTTTTCGGCGACAGGCTGGATGCGTGCCGCAAAACGCTGGACGAAAAAGGACAGCACATCGCGGACGATCACTGTTTTCTGGGATTCGACGCCTATCGGAAGGTCATTGATTCCGGCGTCGATGTGGTGCTGTTATGCACGCCGCCGGTGTTTCGTCCGCTCCATTTTGAGTATGCCGTCGAGAAAAACAAGCACTGTTTCATTGAAAAGCCGTGCGCTGTCGACCCGGTGGGCGCCCGGCAGGTGATGGCGCTGGGGAAACGCGCCGGACAGCAAGGCCTGCGCGTCATCAGCGGCACGATCCGCCGCTCGCAGAAAGACTGTATTGAGACTTACCGCCGCGTTGCCGGCGGCGCAATCGGCGAGATCGTCTCGGCGCACGTCTCGCGCATGGGCGGCGCCTTGTGGTATGTGCAGCGGCAAAGCGAATGGAGCGATATGGAATACATGCTGCGCAACTGGGTGAATTTCTGCTGGACGTCCGGCGATCACATCGTGGAACAGTTTATTCACGAGATCGACCAGATGTCATGGTTTACGGGCGACCGGCGGCCGGTCAGGGCCGAGGCCACCGGGGGCAGGCAACGCCGCGTCACGGGCGACATGTATGACCACTTCAGCGTCGAATACCTCTACGAAAACGGCCACCGGGCGCTTTGCACCACGCGGCAGATCGGCGGGTGCGACACCCAGACGGCCATCATGGTCTACGGCACCGAAGGCTACACCAACTGTTCCGACACCATCTATAACCTCGACGGTACGGTTGCCTGGACGTATCCGTATCCGAAACCGGAGGACGGCGACCAGTCCATGGCCGTGCCCGATCCGTTCGTACAGGAACACATCCGTCTGGTTACCGCCATACGTGCCAACGAGCCGCTGAACGACGTGGAAAAACACGTGCAGTCCACTCTCATGGCGATGATGGGACGCGAATCGGCCTACACCGGCAAGTTTGTTACCTGGGATCAGATCATGGCTTCGGACATGAAGTTAGGCCCGGAGACATATCAGTTCGGGGCTGTACCGGATGTGAAGGAAGTGATACCCGTAGCAGGCGTTGCACAATAAAATTCAAAGATTCAAAGATTCAAAAATTCAAACAGGTTATTATGCAGAGACGTTTATTTATCAAGAATACCTTGCTGGCATCCGGCGCGCTGATCCTGCCGCCGGCCGGCCCTGCTGCCGCAACGGAGCGGCGCCTTTCCGCCCTTCCCGCAACGGAGGCGACATTCAGGAAATCCATCATGTGGGGAACGGTCGGAATGGAAGGTTCCGTACTGGAGAAGTGCAAGGCAATCAAGGCTGCGGGATATGCCGGTATCGAACCCGACAGCCACATGAACCGGCAGGAAGTGCTGGACGCGCTGAAGGCAACCGGCCTGGTGGCTTCGAGCGTATGCTGTTCCACCCACTGGCGGAAACAGCTTTCCGATCCCGACCCTGCGGTACGCGCGGAAGGGATCGAGGGCGTGCGCGTGGCGATGGAAGATGCCGGGGCGTATGGCACGGATGCCGTGCTGGTGGTGCCGGGCAAGGTAGACGGCGCCGTCTCCTACGACGCCTGCTGGGAGCGCTCGACCGAAAGTCTGAAGAAACTGCTGCCCGCGGCCGAAAAACTGCGCGTGCGCATCTGTGTCGAGAACGTATGGAACAATTTTCTGCTCAGTCCGCTGGAGGCATGTCGCTACGTAGACCAGTTCAACAGCCCGTACGCGGGGTTCTATTTCGACTGCGGGAACATCCTGGTATACGGCTGGCCGGAGCAGTGGATCCGCATCCTGGGACAGCGCATCGGCCGGATACACGTCAAGGAGTTCAGCCGGCAGAAAGCCGATGCCGAAGGACGCGGAAAAGGGTTTGACGTCCCGCTGACCGAGGGCGACGTCAACTGGGCGGAGGTGATCGGTGAAGCGCGAAAAAGCTACCGGGGACAGTGGTTTACTACCGAACAGAACAGTTCCAAAACGCCCGAAGAACTGACCGGCCTGAGCAAACGGCTGGACAGGATTCTGGCCATGTAGCGAGTCAAAACGGAAAGTTCGAGCGTTCAAGATTCAAGATTCAAGGTTCATCCCCCGAATCTTGAATCTTTGAATTTTGAATCTTGAATTTTTATTCTTGCGGGTCTTCGTATCTTTCGTAGATATTCAGCAGGGTGAAGTCGGTGGATTGCCAGGAAGATGAAAGTATTTCCTTTTCCACTTCGGCATAATTTCCACAACACATCTCGTCAACCAGCCCGGTGTCATAGAGTCGTTTTATTTCGGGCAAGAGTTCCACCGCCTGAATATCTATCAGATCGTTCGTCATCATGCCCGCCAGCCCGGCATCATAGCAGGTGGCGTCCGAAAGATGCCCATGGCAGAAATCCAGTACTTCGCGAAACCACGCGATGACTTCCCCTCTTCTCTCCGGCTCGTGGACAGCGATCATGGCTACGGCAGGAAATACATAAGCTTTCAGGAACGTGTACAACCCCGGTTCCCTGGCGAAATCGAGCAGGGCGGGGAGCCGGTTCCGCCCGACGTAATAAAGCGTCAGGGGCAGGTATTTCACTGCGAAATCGCCAAAATGATAATTAAGAAAGTCTTCGTTCTGCCTCATTATTTCCAGCACGGCATCCAGGCTTTCTTCCGCCCTCAGTTCGCCCAGCAGCAGCAGGGGGATTGTTATCGCGACACTCTCCGGCCACTCCTCCTGCGACGGGCCGGCAATGATCGCATTGGTGTGTCCGATTTCATACAGCACGCCATGAATCAGATCGCGGATCAGCGATTCGCGGGGCAGCGCCAGAATGGTTTCCAGCGTCTCCCGATCCGGCGAAGCTACATTTTCAGGCCGGAAAAGAACATTCAGCTCCCCGTGCGTCAAGGTCAACTCCTTCGGATAGTCGGGAGGAGTGTAGGCGTAAACGGTATGGGGCAGCGACCGGCTGTGTTCCAGCCGGGTTTTCATGCGTTCCAGCTTCTGAAACATTTCCGCCTGGTCCGGCCTGTCCCCGCCGTTCTCCTCTTCCCCGTCTTCATCCCCGTCGCCGTATCCACCGTACTCGTCTTCGTCAAAATCCCCGTCTCCGCGAATGGCGTATTCAAAGTCTCCGCCGGTAGATTTCGCAAGAATCGACTGGTAATGGCTGAGTTCCAGCCGGTCTTTCACCATTAACAGAGGCTTGCCGTTGTTCCCGAATTCATATTCGATCAGGGGAATGTCTTCCGTGTCTTCCTCGAGCAGGTACTGCGTGAGGTCAAAATCCTTGTGCGGCGGGATGCCCAGTTCACCGGCATACTCGATGGCGCCGTAGATGATGTTATGCGCTTCTCCGTAGGTGATTTCGGAAAAAACGAGCTTGCCTTTAAACTCTTCATATTCGCCTTCCAGGACATTAAACCTGAAAAAGGTATCTTTCAACCCCAGGCAAAAAATATCAACCAGGTACACGCCGACCGTGTAGTTCCCCGACTTGTGCCGACGGGTGACAAAAACATTTGCCATTCCGGTTTCTTTCCAGTTTTCGTTGATGATGCATTCGGCCACCGGCAGACTTCTTCCCCTTGTCCGAATATACTGCCGTGGAGAAGGCGGCAGCGAGGATTGTTTTTTCTTCTTTTTCGACATATCGCAATAATGAATAATTCTTTCTTAACAAGTTTCCTTAATTGGGACGCGAAGATACAAATTAATTTGGATACGGGGAATCAATGATTCAAAAGAATCCAAACAGCCAGTGAATCACCGGCGCGGGCAGAGGCCAGGGACAGCCGTGCCGGTTACTTCCCTCCCGCTTGCATCGCTTTTAAAAGAGCGTTTAAGGACTTCGTGGCTAAGATGAAACCTTGTATCCTCTTTTGATAATGTGTACGGAGAGTAGCTTGCGGAGAAGGAGGCGGAAAGACGGAATCTTTGTCTTTTGCTTGTTTTCGGATATATTTTAGTAATTTTGCCCGCTGAAATTTTATTGAATATTCATCTTATCCGTTATCGACATGAAAACATGTTCTATGTTGACATCTTTCATCATTTCACTGGTAGGGTCGGTTGCCTGCAACCCGGCGGACAGCGAAATTTTATTTGACGGGACGAACGCAGACCGGTGGACGGCGACCGGGAACGTGTCGCTGAAAAACGGCGTCTTCCTGTTGAAGGGCGTCCATGCGCAGGCCGCAGTGAAAAACGGGAACTGTACCGGCATCCTGAAGGCCAAGGCAGCCGGCCTCCGGTTCACCTTCGGCGCCAACAGCCGCGAGCGTGAATTTGGCAAGCCGGAACATTGCATCGAAATGAAAAAAGTCTGCGGCCTCACGGCCAAAGACCTGTTTAAATCTCATATACATATTTAATTCTTATTCAAAACAGTCATGAAACGAACTTTTATCTTATGTTTGATGATAGCCTCCATCGCAGGCTATGCAAGGGAATATCATGTTTCCGTCAAGGGCGACGATGCCGGCACAGGCGCCGAATCCGCCCCGTTCCGAACCATCGGGAGAGCCGCTCTGGCAGCCTTTCCCGGAGATGTAATCACCGTCCATGCGGGAGTCTATCGCGAATGGATCAATCCTCCGCGCGGCGGCGAGAGCGACGGGCGGCGCATCGTCTACCGCGCAGCGCCGGGCGAGCGCGCCGAAATCAAGGGATCCGAACCGGTACGCAACTGGCAGAAGGAAAAGGACGGCGTCTGGAAAGCCGTATTGCCGAATACCTTCTTCGGCGACTACAACCCTTACGTCGACCTGGTGCAGGGCGACTGGTTTTACGGCCACGGACACAAGCATCACACGGGCGAAGTATTTCTCAACAACCGGTCGCTGTACGAGAAGGATTCCATCGACAGGGTGTGGCATCCCGAAGCGGATCCCAAAGCAACCGACCCGGAAGGCGCCACCTATACCTGGTACTGCGAGACGGACGGGGAGCATACGACGATCTGGGCAAACTTCCACCGCTTCGACCCCAACAGGGAACTGGTAGAAATCAGCGTGCGCCGCACATGCTTCTATCCTGAAAAGCCCGGAATCGACTATCTTACCCTCAGCGGATTTCACATCAGCCAGGCAGCCACCCAGTGGGCGGCGCCCACGGCCGAACAGGTCGGGATGGTTGCCACGCACTGGAACAAGGGATGGATCATCGAAAACAACGTCATCAGCCATGCCAAATGTTCGGGCATCACCCTGGGCAAGGAGCGGGGTACGGGGCACAACGTCTGGCTCAACGACCGCAGCATCGACGGATCGCTGCACTACATCGAAGTAACCTTCCGGACGCTGCGCAACGGCTGGAGCAGGGAACGGATCGGATCGCACACCGTGCGCAACAACGAAATCTTCGCCTGCGAACAGACCGGCATCTGCGGCAGCATGGGCGCGGCGTTCAGCCTGGTCGAAAACAACTACATTCACGACATCTGGACGAAGAGGCAGTTCTCCGGCGCCGAGATCGCCGGCATCAAGTTCCACGCCGCCATCGACACCCGGATACGCGGCAACCGCATCCACCGCGTCGGGAGGGGCATCTGGCTCGACTGGATGGCGCAGGGCACGCGCGTGTCGAAAAACCTGCTCTACGGCAACGACATCGAAGACCTCTACTGCGAAGTGGATCACGGCCCCTATCTGATCGACAACAATCTCTTCGCCTCCGCACGCAACGTGAACGACGTGTCGCAGGGCGGCGCCTACGTGCACAACCTCTTTACCGGACATTTCCTCGTCCTGCCCGAGAAAACCCGCTACACGCCCTACCACCTGCCTCACAGCACGGACATTGCCGGTCTTTCCATCATCCAGAGCGGCGACGACCGGTTCTACAACAACCTCTTCCTGCCCGTCCGGCCGGACGAAAAGCAGGAGCCGCCTTTGGGACTGGTCGCCTACAGCCACACGAAATACCCCTCCTTTGCCGACGGCAACGTCTACTACAACAAGGCGCAGCCCTTCGAGCAGGAAGCAAACCGGGTGGCGCTGCCGGATTTCGACCCGCAGTTCGGGATCGAGGAGATCGGGAAAGAGGTGTACGTATCGTTTGTCTTGCAGGGATTGAGCGGCCTGGCAACCGAAAGAGTCACCACCGAACGCCTTGGCAAGGCCAAACTGCCCAAACAGGCCTATGAACAGCCTGACGGAACGCCAATCGTCATCGACACCGACTACGGGGGATATGCACGCGCGCAGCATCCGGCGCCGGGGCCGTTCGAGCAGGTGAAAGACGGCCCGGTGCGACTGAAAGTATGGTGATTTTACAGGGACGGCAGCATTGTTTCACGCAGGAATGAAACACCGCACCCCGTCCTTGCAAACGCAGTGAAGCAATCCAGCGGAATGGAGAACGGAGAATGATGGAGTGCGGCATTTCATTCTCAATTCCCCTGTCCCGTTGGGGACAAAATGCCGGTAGAAAAAGAATGCTGCAACATCCGGCGGAATCCCGTTCGGGATGATATGCCGGTCATATCACACATACCATCCCTCCTGGATTCGGGCAGGCGGATAACCTGCCATTTTCTACCGGCATCCTGTCCCCAACGGGAAAGAACCGCGTGTGCCGGAAACCCCCGCTCCCCTCTCTTGTGGAGAGGGGCCGGGGGAGAGGTGTCTCGGCGGAAGGGCGATCCTGCCAAAAACACCGCCGTCCATCCCGTTGGGGATGGCAGTTCGGTAAAAACCCCTTCTGCCGCCCCCTTCGCATCCCGTACGGGATGCAACATCGACGG
>JAITQL010000196.1 GCA_031288935.1 Tannerella sp. | reverse complement strand
GATTATTACCGCAAGGTAAGGATTGTAAATTAAAGAACCGCCGTGTACCGAACGGTACGCACGGTGGTGTGAGAGGTCGAAACGGGAATTAATCCCGTTTCTCCTATTCGATTTCCCGTCGGGCCGCGTTCGTCAGCGGCGGTCGGCAGGTTCATTCGCTTGGCTTTTCGGGGTATTTGCTCGACAGAACGGCGATTTGCATGAAATGTTCGTCCTTGCGCAGCTTCACTCCCGAAGGCGCCAGGTAGGAATTGATCCCCGTCGTATAGTAGGTCGTGCCGCTGCTCGAATAGGAGCTGCTGTACTCCTGATAAGTGCGGTTGACCGGGACTACAAGCAGCCGCAAGTCGGCTTCCTCCGAGTAGGCGATGTGATAATTCAGCAGATTGGAGATGTTCTTGAACGAATACGTCCGGGTATCCGAGTTATATCCCAGGTAGGAATAAGTTGGCGAAAGCACCGCGTCGGAGGTGGAGAGGTAAGAGATGACGCCGTTCTCCAAATTTCCGTTTTCAAAGAAGGAAGTCAGCGAATCTTCGGGCAACAGCAGCAGGTGGGGCGGCGGAGCCAGCGTGTACGTCAATTCCTCCTGCGGCATGTATCGAAGCTCCAGCAGCAGATCGTTCACCATGCGGTCATTGATGACTTTCCTGATCTCTCCGGCCGGAATGACGAGGCGCGTGAAAATGCCGGCGGGCGTTTTCAGGAACGTATACTCGTCATTGTCTTCCAGCAGTTGTTCACTGTTCTCATCCTCGAAGCGGTTCAGCTGGATCACGTCTTTCGTCGTCGTAAACCATTCGGCGTTCGCGATCAGCGAATCCGTTCCCGTACTGCTTTCCAGCGCATACTGATAGTCAATCTTTACTTCCGTCCGGTTGATATGAAAAATCACTCCGCTACCGTAACCGGTCGTCACGTAGAAGCCCGGCAGGAAGCGGTTAAAAGTTTCCTGATTCTCGAACGTGGAGGGATTCTGTACGGTTTCGTCGTATATTTTCTGTCCAAATTCGAGCGGGAGGCGAATCGCTACTCTGCGATAGTACACCGTGTCGGTTTCGGAGATTGCCGACGAACTGAAAATGGTTCCGAGCGCCGGCGAAGCCACCAGCGACGCGAGCATGTGCTGCATGTCGCAATAGTCGGACGCTTCGATGTTGGAGTAATAGACTTTATCCAGCTGCCGGTTGACCGGATAAACCTGTATTTCCGTCGGCGCGTAGGGATTTCCCGTCCAGGACGTATATTCCAGATGCAGGGTGACGGAATCTATCTTCCCCTTGTAAGGAGTGTAGGCAAACTGGAAGTTGTCCGAGCAGTAGAACTGGCAGAGGTAATCCGATTTCAGCCGTCCGTAGAGCGGATCATAAAATTCGCCCAGATAACCGTAGGTAGTTTTCGCGAAAACCGAGTCTATTTTCACCGTGGAAGCAGCCATTTGGAAGGTATCGGTATATACCGTGATCCTGTCCTCGTCCGGTTGAATCGAAGGTCCCACCAGGTTCCATGTATCGCTGCAACTGCTCAGGAATATCCATCCCGCGCCCGTGCAAACCCCTATAAATCGTTTGAAAGTCATTGTTTTTTTTGTTTCGGGTCAATAAGTAAATCGTAAAAATCATTGTAGGCGCTGATATAGTTTTCCGGTTCCTGATAGGGCAAAAAGCGTTTCTTGCTTTTGGCGATCTGGGCGACTATCTGCGGGTCGATTTCGGGGCTGCCCTGAATCACGGCATCCGAAAAATGAACAGCCAGTCTGGTGATGGAAAAAAAATCGGGCGAATCAACAAGTTTCATATCATGATCGGTGGCGCCGTCCAGTTTCAGTTTCTTCTTCAAGTCTTTCCCCAGCGTGGAATGGAAGGCATTGTCGTATACGGAGTAAACAATCTTCGTGCGCGCGAAGCAGGGATCGTCGGCATACAGCCTTTTCATGTACAGGGGCGCCAGCGCCGTAAGCCATCCGTGACAATGAATCACGTCCGGTATCCAGCGCAATTTCTTAATGGTTTCGAATACGCCGCGCACGTAAAAAATCGCACGTTCGTCATTGTCTTCAAACCCTTCTTCCCGTTCATCGAAAACAGTTGCCTTCTGGCAAAAGAAATCGTCGTTGTCAATGAAATAAACCTGCATTCGGGCAGACTGGATCGAAGCTACCTTAATAATCAACGGATGGTCTGTATCGTCAATAATCAGGTTCATTCCCGAAAGCCGGATCACTTCGTGCAGCTGATTCCGGCGCTCGTTAATACAGCCGTATTTGGGCATAAAGGTTCTGATTTCCCTGCCCAGTTCCTGGATTCCCTGAGGCAGGTCTCTGCAAATCGTTGCAATCTCTGATTCCGAAAGATAAGGATTAATTTCTTGGGTTATAAATAAAACTCGTTTGGCATCCATTCTGTATTGTTGAAATTCTGAATATATAAAACCGGGTACAAAGATAGTAAAAAAAATGAATCGTAATTCATTAAGGCTCATCAAAACAATCCACAATAATTGTGATTTACCCGTAAATGTGGGGCGAGTTATCAATTTATTTTGTTGCTTTGCGGTCGATTTTAATCCACTGTTCGCTGCGTATGGCAGCGGACAAGATGCGGTAAATATGAGAGTTGTAAAGAATATTCAAGAGTTGCAGGAAATGCTTGGCCAGGAAAGGCGGAATGGAAAACGAATCGGCTTTGTCCCTACGATGGGGGCGCTGCACGACGGACACCTGAGCCTGGTGAACGCCTGCCGGTCGGCAACCGGGGTTTGCGTGGCCAGTATCTTTGTTAATCCGACGCAGTTTGATAATAAACGCGACCTGGAGACGTATCCGCGTACCCTGGAAAGGGATTGCGCCTTGCTGACGGCGGCCGGATGCGATTATGTGTTTGTCCCTTCGGAAGCGGAGATGTATCCCGAACCGGATACGCGCGTGTTCGACCTTGGCACGGTCGCCGCCGGGATGGAAGGCGCATTCCGTCCGGGTCATTTCAACGGCGTGGCACAGATTGTAAGCAAATTGTTTGAGATTGTTGAACCGGATATCGCCTGTTTCGGCGAGAAGGATTTTCAGCAGGTGGCCGTCATCCGCGAAATGGTGCGGTTGCTCGCTCTGCCGGTGCAGATTGTCGCCTGTCCGATTCTCCGGGAGCCGGACGGACTGGCCATGAGCAGCCGGAATGTACGTTTGACGCCCGAACAGCGCCGAACAGCGCCGCTGATTGCCGCTACCTTGAAGGAAAGCCGTACCTTTGCAGCCGGAAAAAGCGTGCAGGAAGTAATTGACCGGGTAAAACAGACCTTGAATCAGACGCCTCTGCTGCGCGTGGAATATTTCGAAATTGTGGACGGAACAACTCTCTTGCCGCTCCGACAGTGGAACGACTCGGCGGATCCGACAGGCTGCATTGCCGTCTTTTGCGGAGAGGTGCGGCTGATCGACAATGTGAAGTACGCATGTATGGGATGTAATGAGATGAATAATTAACTGTAAATACGATCGCGTGTATATTGAAGTTTTGAAATCGAAAATCCACCGGGTGACGGTGACGGAAGCCAATCTGGAGTACATCGGGAGCATTACCATTGATGAAGACCTGATGGATGCGGCCAATCTGATTGAACATGAAAAAGTGTATGTGCTGGACAATAACAACGGCGAGCGTTTCGAGACGTACGTCATCAAGGGTCAACGCGCTTCGGGCACCATTTGTCTGAACGGCGCCGCCGCCCGCCGCGTGTTGCCGGGCGACATCATTATCATTTTGTCGTATGCGCACATGGATTTTGAAGAAGCCAAAACCTTCCGTCCAACCACTGTTTTCCCCGATACGGCCACCAACCGGTTGATTTGACGGCATGGCGTGCCGGACGCAGGCGTTACTCCATTCACGTTCATGTATACAAACACGCATATCTGGAAAG
>JAITQL010000087.1 GCA_031288935.1 Tannerella sp. | reverse complement strand
AATATGCCGATCTTTACAGGATTGAACGGCATTATCGTATCAATAATAATATTTTTTTGTTTCTCGGTAAT
This sequence comes from Tannerella sp., assembly GCA_031288935.1. Classification (GTDB taxonomy): domain Bacteria; phylum Bacteroidota; class Bacteroidia; order Bacteroidales; family Tannerellaceae; genus Tannerella. Next base: position 7,688 of record JAITQL010000087.1, on the reverse strand, counting down.
CATGCTGCAAAGATACAACATTTTTGGCGGAACATTATTTTGGAATGTACCATACCTCGTCCCGCAGGATTTGCCATCCGCATCGCAAGCCCCGGCAGGATTTCGGAACTCCTGTCGGGGCTTGTTGCAATATGTGTAGAGACGGGGAACGCCCCGTCCCTACAATTTGCATGGCAATCACGTTTCCACAACCATCTAAATTCGTAATCGGGATGTGCCCCCCTTTCTCCTTTACCGGAGTTCTTCTCTTGCGTTTGTCCGGAGCGTGATGCGGGCGGCGGCGGGTTGTCCCGAGGCGGTGAGGCCGGTGTAGCGGACGGTCGATTGTCCGGCGGGAAGCGCGGCGGGTGATACCTCCGGCGTCATGTCGCCGACCTCCTTGCCGGTTTTGTCGTAGACGATCGCCCGGCCGCCGGGTTCGTATTCCATGAAATGGCCGTTTTTGATCTTCCCCCGGAACGTGACGGACTGGCCGTTGAGCTGAATCGCCGGATCGACCAAGTAATCTTCCGTGATCGGGAGCGCCCTGACGGTGCGGAAGCGCAGCTTGCCGGCGTCGCCCGCAATCATGAGGCGCACCTCCGAGATGCTGCCGTAGTGCACGGCCTGGCGATATTCCTCGTAAATCCCTTCGCACGGGTGCATCGCACACTGCGGATCCGCACAGGGCGCCGGCCACGCCACGCCGCTGCGCTCGCCGTTCGCCGCCTCCACCGGCGAGAAGTAACGCCAGCCCTCGAAGTCCACGTCAATGAAATGATCGGTGTGCCCCGATATCATGTGCGGCGGACTGTCGAACCGGATATTGATCTGCTGGCCTCCACCGTCGCCACAGACCCAGAGGCCGAAACCCTGATGTCCGGACAGGTCGAGCGGCTTCTCGAACTTCCGGACGACCATTTCGCCCACCGGCTGCGTCTCGTCCAGCGGAATCAGGTCAATACCCGCCGGATCGTCGTAGGCCGAAGTCCGGTGCCGGTGTTCGATGCGGATCATGGGTGTCTGCGCCGGAAAGGGATTGTCATAGACAAAGCTGTTTTGATGTTCGTTCAGCAAGGCGCGCCCATAGTGAGCCTCCGTGACGAACCAATCGTCCTCGCCCGACTTTCGGAGCAGGAAATGCGTATCGCGCCGGCGGAGCTGCGCCAGCGTCTCTGCCGAAAAGTAGCCGCTCCGCCGCAGGAGGTCGTAGTTTTTCAACACCTGACCGTTGCGGTGGGCAAACGGGGCAACGTCCGTCCGTCCGATGTCGAGATAGGACAGACCGTAGTTGTATCCCGCGGTTTTGGCGCCAAGGTATTCCACATCTTCCGAAAACAGGATGTGATACTGGAAATGGTCTGTCCCGTCTTCGCAGGAAGGGCACAGCTTCAGCCATCCCATCTGTCCCGGCAAATAGAGCCGGTCGGCCGTAAGGCGGTTTGCGTCGAGGTGGTGATTGAAGAAGGGACGGTATCCGCGAAGCCCCGCGTCCCAGGCGCCCATCCGCGAACGGGCGTACCAGAGGTTGACGCTGAAGATGCTGTATTCAAACAGCGGCGGCGTCGTTACGTGCTTCAGTATCTCGTTGATGAAAAGCGCCTCGTAATACCAGACCAGTTCCTGATCCTCGACCAGACAGAAGGTGCCGTCGAGGGCGTCGAGGTAAATCATTCCGAAACCGCCCTCGTTGTAAGTGCGCGCCGTTTCGCGGGCTATTTCGAGAAACAGTTCGCTGTCTTTTTTCGGGGCGAAGAGGAAGAACATCTGCGTCAGGTGATCCACCGGCGCGCCTTTCCCGTGCGCCGACACGCGGGTGCCGTACGCGCCGCGCGTGCAGTCCGCAAAGCCGAACGGCGCCTCCCGGTTCGGCTTGCCGATGAGGATCAGCTCGTCGTCGATCCGAATCACCTTGCTGTTGCGCACGAAGAAACCGGTAACGGTCGACACGTCCGCCGTCGTTTCGTCCACGCGAACCGTCTGCGCCTCCGCGTCCAGATCGTCCGCCAGCGTAAAGGAGCGCATCACGTCCAGGTCTTTGCTCGGAACGGGCGAGACAAACCGCGATTTCGGATCCAGAAACTCGGCATAGGTGTGCAGTCCGGTCACGACCCCGTGTTTGCGGAAGGCGTCGCTGGTTTTCCGGAAATCGGCCACGCCGTTCGGATACGCCGTTTCATTGAAATGAAAGTCGCCCTGGCGGAAGGGCGTCCCCTGGTGGAAATCCACCTGGTCGACGCCGAACTGCGACAGGTGTTCCGCCCATTTCTCCACCCCGCTTTCGGTGACCGGTTCGCTGATGATGATGTACGACCCGTAATTCTTCGGGAGATCCATTGCATAGGGGCCTCCGGCCTTGGAGACGGGCATTTCGCCCGGCGCAAAGGCATCGACAATCCCCTTCATGGCGTCGCGGAGCTGCGCTTCGGGCAGTCCGAGCAGGGCGACGCCGGCGCCTTCATGCCCAAGGGCGCTGAAGCACTGGCCGCCGAGCAGGCTGGAACGGCCGGGATAGTCCAGCGTGCGCGTATTCATCCGGCGGCTCATGGCGCAGGCCGCAAAGTCGTCCTTGGCATAGTCTATGTTCAGGGGAACCTGTGCAAAACGCAGCGCGTAAAAATCGCCGCCCTTCACGTCGACCACGTCGACCGCCAGGAACGTCTCTTCCGCCCTGACGCGCAGGGTGACGGTCACCGGCGTCTGCGGAAACGAAAACGTCAGCAGGTCTTTCCGGCGGACCACCCTGTTTGCCGCCGTTCCGCCGTCGTCCTTTCGGAGCCGGAGCGTGCAAAAGGACACATCGCCCCGAAGGTCGACGTAATTGACGCCGCTGCGACGGTCTGTAAAACCTGCGACGCTGCCGTTCGCGGAAAGCGTCAGTTGAAAATGGGCGGTTTCATACCGGATCGGCCCGGCGGCAACCGATACCGGTTGACTGAAGACATGCCACAAAAGGAGCATGACCGGCAAACGAAAGCGAAAGCGGTTTCGCCTTCCTGTTGGAAAAACGGTCGAAAGATTCATGTTCATCGTCCTTTTAAGCGGTTTATTTTTTCGTCGTACGCCCTTTCCAGTTCGGCGGGCATTTTCGCCAGCGCCTTCCACCCGTCGCTGCCGTAGACGCCGGCCTGCGTGAAGTCGAACGGACGGAACCTGATTTTCCGCAGCGCCGCCGTGTTGCGTATCCGGAAGTCGAAACGTTCGGGATCGGCAAACTGCGGATCGGCAACGATGGAATGAGCGTCGCGCCCCAGTTCTTTCCATTCGTCTAAGGAATGCCCGTAGAACTGCGGCGTGTGCGTTTGCGTGCGCGTATCCCAGTAGCAGTTCCGGTCGTAGAGGATGTTGGCCTTCCGGAAGTCGTCGTCGTTGTGGAAGGAGATCAGTTCACCCCCGTTCAGGTAGACGACGTTGTTGATGAACGTGTAGGACAGGTGTTCTTCCAGTCGCGAGAACTGGATAGACTGCACCAGGTTGCCGGCGAAGATGTTGTTGCGGATCATGTTTTCCCTGCCGTAGTGCTGGTGAAATCCGGCGTCCTTGCAGGCATACACCAGGTTGTTTTCCATCACGATGCCTTGGGAGCCTTCGTCGGTATACAAGCCCCATCCGCCGTATTCGTAGGAATAGATGTGATGGATCACGTTGTTGGCAACCGTGCTGCCTTCGGAAGCGCCGAGCATGTACACGCCGCCCATGTCGCACAGTTCGCCCCAGCCCAGGTGGTGAATATGGTTAAAGGCGATGCGGTTGCGTTTGGACGGACTGTGCGAATATCCCCACACCCATCCGGCCGAGACGCCCGAATAGCGGAAGTCGGCAATTTCGTTGTGCGTAATTTCGCTGTCGCTTGCGTTGAAGAGGATGACGCCGACCGCCGGCGGAAAGACGCGGCCGCCGTGGTGGATGATGTTGTTGTGCACGCGGACGCCGCGCGTCAGCAACGCCTCGTCCGGGCAGTGCACGGCGCCGATCTTCACGCCTCCGCCGCCGAGGTCGTAGAGATGGCAGCGTTCGACCAGGCACGAGGAGCAGTTTTCGCGAAACCAGACGGCGTGCAGTCCCGTATGCGCGATGTCGCAGTCGCGGAAGGCGATGTGCGCGGCATGGTCGGCCATGACGGTGGCCGGGACGGAGACGGCGGCCTGCGGGTCGGAGTATCCGCCGGGCGGCGTGCGGTAGCCGGCGCCCTCAAAGCGCAGACGCTCGAAATGCAGGTACTGCACGGGGCGGGCCGGTGTCCCCTGCAGGCAGAGAAACTGTTCGGTCACGGGCACAATGGCCTGCACCGTCTCCGGCGTTTCGCCCGGCAGGGGGATATAATACAGGTATCCGTCGCGCCCCAGCAGCCATTCGCCCGGCGCATCCAGCGCCTTGCGGTAGTTCTCGATCACGTAGCGGCTTTTGGCATTGATGCCGAAGTCCCACACCATCCCCTTGCCGCAGAGATACCAGGCCGTATCTTGCAGGCCGACGTATCCGGCATACTTCCGGGTATTCGTCCACACGTGGTTGAAGACGAGCAGGACGTCGGCCTGTTCCTCCGGCTCGATGTCCGTCAGCAGATGCCTGTCGGCCTCCGGGAGGAATATCTTCTGCACGGAGAAGTTGGGATACACGCCGTAGCTGTCGCTTGCGTCCGTCCGGGTCAGGATGTGTTCCTCCGTGCGGCGGATGGCGTGGAACTCGCCGCGGTTGGGCGACTGTGCGCGGTAGCGCCGCTCGCCGTTGACGTAGAGTTGCTCGAAACGGAAGCCGTAGCGTGTTTCGGGGATGTAGACGCGCCAGAGATTGGGGCCGACAGCCTCGAAGGCGCCCGTTTGCAGGCCTCCGCAAAAGACGGGGCGCTCGTCCGTCGCCGCCGCATAGACAACGGGCGACTGTGCCGTTGCCGCGTCGTCGCCCGTAAAGGTCAGCGGCGCCGTCAGGGAATACGTACCGGGCAGAATGCGCACGAAGACGGTATCCGTCAGCGCGCCCTGCCGACGCAATTCCCTGACCCTGTCGCGCGCGCCGGACAGCGAAGCCAGCGGACGGGCGCGGTCGCCGGACTGCGTGTCGTCTCCCGCAGGAGATACGTAAAGTGTGTGTCCCGCCCCGGCGTGGAGGGCACTGCATAGCAAAATAGCAATAAAAAGCAGATGTTTCATACGAACTGATTTATTTAATAAGACGTTAATAAGATTCGGGTGCATTTCAAAGGGTCGCTTTGCATCATTTCTATTGGAAAATGAAGAACCCATTTTAGAAACTGAAAGGCTCATTTTAGAAAATGAAGAACCCATTTTGGAAAATGAAAGTCGCATTTTGGAAAATGGAGAACTCATTTTGGAAAATGAAAGTCTCATTTTGGAAAATGGACGGCCCATTCCATGAAATGTTATCAAAGCGACCATGCGGTTGCATCCTGCACGCTCCATGCGGGTCAGAAATAACCGTGTTTTTGTACCTCTCCGTAGATGAGGGCGATTTCGATCCGTTTCACCTTCACGTCGCCGTCCGTGGAACGGATGCCGACGGCATTGTTACCCCGCTTCAGCGCCGCGGCGGGAAAGCGGAAGGCATACACGGTTTCCGTGCCGCTCAGGTTGTTGCCGCGATCCAGGCGGGTGATGTATTCCGGATGCAGGTCGTCAACGACGGTTTGATTCACCGTCAGTTCGAGGGAAACCGGGCGAGCGGTGCGCAGGAACAGGACGACCTCTCCGGGCACGTCCGCCTCCAGAAAGTCGCCTATGAAGACGTCCGCCGTGGCAGGTCGGTCGGTCGTTACGTCCAGCGGCAGAGGCGTATCCGGTCGGTATCCGTAGGCTTCGGAAGCGCCGTCGTCCAGCGCAAAGATTTTGTTGCGCCGGCGGAGCGTCTGCGGCGATCCGAGTTCGTGCAGCAGGTCGGGCGTTTTCGTACGCAAGGCCTGGCTGCCCGCCTCAACGTCGCTGGCATATTCGGAATTCATGAAATAATTGAACAGGTAGACGCCGTCGGCGCCCTGTGCGTAGAGATGCGAGGCGGCGCCGCGGTAGTGCGCGTGCGAATAGTTCTCGCGCGGACGGTAGCCGCCGTCGTCGATAGTGGCATAGATAGGAATGTCCTCCCGTCGCAGGTCGCGGCGGAACTTGATCACGGGCATGGCCGTATTGCCGCACCAGTGCACGCCGACGGTCAGAAAATCGACCAGTCCGAGCCGTACCCATTCCCTGACGTCCAGTCCCTTTTGCAAAGCGAAGTCCATATCAACGGGCACGCGCGCCGACAGGTATATCTTGCGGCCGGTACGCGCCGACACGGCGTCGATTTTCTCCTTCACATCCTTCATCAGGCCGGTCATCAGCGGCGCATTCTTTTCGCCTTCGCCGCTCTTGAAGTAGACGATGAAGCGCATGAAATCGAGTTCAAACCCGTCCAGCAAATGCCCGTACCGGTCGAGTTGTTCGCCGATGATGCCCGTCTTGAACGCGCGCACCTCCGGATGGGCGAAGTCGAACGCCCCCTCGCTGTGCCAGCCGGTATCCTCGTTCGTCCAGTATTCGGGATGTTCCGCCCAGAAGTCGGAATAGCTCAGCGGACTTTGATCGGGCGCGTTGAAGTGCAGATCGTTCATGCGGTAGCTGATGAAGGCTTCCATGTTGCGGCTGTAGGCGCGCTGCAACACGGCCTCGATGACGTCCATCTCCTCGCGCTCCACGTTCAGGTAGTTTTGGTAATACACCGCCACGTTTTCGGGATCGTCATAGGCGCCCCCGGCGGCATCCTCCTTCCCCTCGCCCACGATGCGGCAAAAGGACGAACGGTAATACAGGTTGTGCGAACCGCTGCACATCATGAACGTCGTCACCTGCGTATCGGCGTAGGCATCCACGTAGGCGTTGACATCGGCCAGGCTCAGCGGACGGCGGTTGAACATAAAGTTACCCAGCAGGTCGGTACCGTCGCAATTGAATATCAATCGCCGGACGTCGGGCGCGCCCTCCTCGTGACTGCAGCCCGCAAACAGCAGACCCGCCAGAGCTAAAAATACATATACTCTCCTCATATCCATATAAGTTTAAAAATTTAAAAAACCAAAGATTCCAAGATTCAAATCATCGCGAAGCACAAAACGAACCGGTAAAAATGATTCAAGGATTCCACGCTTCAAAGATACAAATATAATCACTATTAACCGGCTAATTTCAAAAAACACGCACAACCGGACGGTGTTATGTTGATATACAGCGTAACACGAAGTGTTTTTTTGTAAAATAAAAACCCTCCTCCCCCTCAAAAAAGGGTTGCCGCCTTTTTTCTTGCCATCGCCTTTCGGATTACAGCCCGCGCCTTTCATGGCTTCCGAAAACGTTGGTGCAATAACGAAATTACAGCGTTGCAGGCAATCTCTATCGGGGTTGCCTTTTTTCATCTTGTCTGTCCTGTTTTTTGTCGGTCGGCAGTGAATCGGATTATTTTTGTTATAAGAATTGTTATCCGTAACTTCGCCTCAATTAATACAATCGGATTATGGCACGAAAAGACATTTTCAAATCAATATTGGTAATAACCGCCTTATTCCTGCAATTCCATTTGCAGGCGCAACAAAGTATCGACCTGTACGTATCGCCCGAAGGGAACGACCAAAATGCAGGTACACCGGCTCAGCCTCTGAAAACAATGGCGGGCGCCCGGGACGTTGTTCGCGGACGCAGTGAGCGCGGAACAGTACCGGTAAACGT
>JAITQL010000052.1 GCA_031288935.1 Tannerella sp. | reverse complement strand
GAGATACCGAGCACGGCAGACTGCGTCATCCCGCACGTATTCCAGGGAATCAATGGCGAAGTCACGGTCGTACTGTCTTCGATGGTACGGCTCAGTAGCCGGCTCTCGTACCCTTTTTGTTTGTACACGTTTTTGAACATGTTGCCGGTCAGAATAATGGATAGATACTGGTCGGCCGTGCAGATATTCAGAAACAAGCCCGAAAAAGCCGTACCGGCGACCACACTCGCCGTCCGTTTCATATAGCGAAGAATGACGGAAGTAATACTTTCCAGCATGTGACTGGCCGTCATGGCGCCGCCAAAACACATGGCGCAGATGATTAGCCAGATCGTATCCATCATGCCCGCCATGCCGCGGGTAGCCGTCAGCCCGTCCAGCGTAGCATTCCCCGTATCCATCTGCGTATGGTCATAGAACGCTCTGAGCAAGCCTTTGAAAAGCGAGGCGACGTTGGCCGTGTTCAAACCGGAGAGGTGGTGTAATATGCCCGGTTGAAAAACAAGCGCGGCGACTCCGGCAGCGATAGCCGACAGAAACAGCGTGATGAGGGGCGAAACCTTTTTGGCGATCAAGACGCTCATCAGCAGCGGAACAAGCAGCAGCCACAACGAGATATGGTACGTCTTGCCCAACGCATGGGTAAATTCATTGATTTCGCCGGAAGAAGTCGATTCGTGGAAGAATCCGGCCACCAGAAAAATCAGCAGGGCAATGGTCAGGGAGGGGAGGGTCGTAATCAGCATGTAGCGGATATGCCGGAACAGGGGCGTTTCCGTGACGGACGCGGCCAGCACAGTGGTATCGGACAGGGGCGAAATCTTGTCGCCAAAATAAGCGCCCGAAAGGATGGCGCCGGCAATCCAACCGTCGCTGAAACCTTGTACCTTCCCGATGCCGGCAAGCGCAATGCCGATCGTCGCAACCGTTGTCCAGGAACTGCCGGTCATCAGCGAAACGAGTGAGCAAATCACACACGTCGAGGCCAAAAAGTAATCCGGATGAATGATTTGTACGCCGTAATAGATCAGTGTGGGAATCACGCCGCCGATCATCCAACTGCCCGATAAAGCCCCGATCAGCAGCAGAATCAACAAGGCCGAAGAGACACTCGTGATGTTATGTACAATGGCGGTTTCGATCGTATTCCAGCGAATGCCGCAACACGTGAGGGCAATCAGGCTGCATACGGCGGTAGCTATCAGGAGCACCATCTGACTGGCGCCCTCCAAAGTGTCGTTGCCGAAAATCCGGATGGTATAAAACAGCAACCCCACCAACACCCCAACGGGTACAAGTGAAAGATACGGAGACGGCATTTTTTCCGGATGATGATTCATGTTTTCCTGCATTTTATGAAAGGAATGCGATTGCATTCCTTTCAAATCTGTTCTGTTATTTCTCCGCAAAGATATTTCTTTTCTTTCAAAAGATTTGATTTACACTTCCGGAAATTTCCACGGACTGCGATATTCGGGCTTCAGGAATTTACCGGCTTCGTCGAGATCGAATTTCTTCGTTTGGTCGTTGTATATCAAAGCCGCGCCGCCTAATCGTGCGCCTATGTTTCCGAGATGTGCGTATTTGGCGCAAAGACTGCCGTTCTCAATGGGGCAGGCCGTGTTGAAGTTGCGCGTTTTGATACATTCCAGGAAATTCGACGTGTGGGCGGCATGTTCCTGATGGTCGGCTTTGACGGTAATCTCCGAAGCTTTGTTCGTTTCGGGATAGACCGACCAATCCTCCCTGTCGGCCACTAATGTGCCGTTGACGCCGCGGAAGAGAAATCCGTAATTCTTGCCGTAAGGCCCTGTTTGCACGCCGGCGTTGTTTTCCCAGGTCATCACGAAATCCGGAAATTGATAGGTGACGGACATGGTATCATACGTTTCATGCGAGCCTCCGGGGAACAAGTAGTTGCCTCCGGCTGATAATACCCGTAAAGGCATGGTTTTGATGTCCATTCCCCACAGTCCCATATCGAGCAGGTGGACGCCCCAGTCGGTCATCAACCCGCCGCCGTAGTGCCAGTGCGTTCGCCATTCATCGCGCCGTTCGTTAAACGGGACTTTGGGAGCGGGGCCTAACCACATGTCGTAATCCAATCCTTCGGGGGCTTTCGAATCGGGCACGGGTGGCGGATCAGCGGCATAATTGAAATTGCACCAGACATGTACCCGTCCGATTTTGCCTAATTTCCCGGAGCGGAGGTATTCGATCATTTCCTGAAAATGCCGGCTGCTGCGTTGCTGTTGTCCCACCTGAACGACCCTCTTGTATTTTTGGGCGGCCGCCACCATAGCATCACACTCGGCGATGCTGTTGGCGATGGGCTTTTCCACGTAAATATCTTTTCCGGCCTTGCAGGCATCGGCAAAGATCAGGCAATGCCAGTGGTCGGGCGTGCCGATCACCACAGCGTCAATGTCTTTGCGATCGAGAATTTTCCGGTAATCGCCGTATAAATCGGGCTGTTTTCCCTGTATTTGGGTGATTTCGCCGGCGCGTTCTCTGAGCCGGGGTTGGTTGACATCGCACATGGCGAGACAACGTACTTCCTTGTGGAGCATGAGATCTGTCAAATCCCAGGTACCCATCTCTCCGCAGCCGATCAGCCCCACATTGACGGTGTCGCTGGCTGCGGCGCGTCCGACAGTTTCTTTGGCCGCGGCCAACGGGGGGATAGCCATCCCCACAGCCATTGCGGAGGAGGATTTAATAAAAGTTCTTCTGTTGATGGTCATGATTTATAATTTATTGATTGAATTTACAGGTTTCTGATCCAGATATTGCGGAAAGCGACGGCCGTGTCATGATCCTGCAATCTAAGCGGTAACCGTCCGTGTGCACGGTATTCGGGCAGTCCTTTCCAGGGTGTCGTGCCTTTGACGATGAAATTATTCTGCACGAGGATGCCGTTCAGTACGACGGTGATTCGCGCCGGTTCTTCCAGTACGCCGCCCGTTCCGAACCGGGGCGCTTTCCAGTAGATGTCGTAAACGTGCCATTCGCCGTTTCCGGTATAGGCATTGGCTAAGGGCGCGCTTTGTTTGTAGATACTTCCTACCATGCCGTTTACGTAGGTGGGATTGTTATCGGCATCCAGAATTTGCACTTCATAGATGCTTTGCAGGATGATGCCGCTGTTGCCGCGTTGCTGTCCGTTATCGTCTTTCCCGGGTACGGGGGATTTAAATTCAAGGTGCAACTGGCAATCGCCGAAATACTCTTTTGTGTAGATATCGTTCGTACCGGGAACGACAATCATCTCCCCATTGCTTACCTTCCATTTGGCTTCGCCGCCGTCCGATGCCTTCCATTTCGACAGGTCTTTGCCGTCGAAAAGGACGATGGCGTCCGAAGGGGGTTGTCCGGGAGTTTTTCCGGGTTTGACTATGGGCGGAACCGGCGTGTACCATTCTGTACTTTCGGGATTCCATTCCTGGGCGAACAGGG